>JANWIB010000058.1 GCA_025450155.1 Sphingobacteriaceae bacterium | reverse complement strand
GTTTCATCCAAATAAGGTAGTTTTTGCAGGAGTAGGTAAATCGGATAAAGAGATAAACGAAGCCCTGGATAGAGATATTTTCTGTTTTAATATAGAATCTGTTCAGGAACTAAGTGTTATTAATGAACTTGCTAAAGATAAAAATAAAAGAGCCCGGGTAGCCATTCGTATTAACCCGAATGTAGATGCTTATACGCATCATAATATCACTACCGGATTAGAGGAAAACAAGTTCGGTATTAATATATGGGAATTGCCGGATTTAATTTCAGTGCTAAAACAGCTTTCGCATATTGAACTTCTTGGTATCCACTTCCATGTGGGGTCGCAAATCACTAACCTTGAAGTATTTAAAAGCCTTTGTGTAAAGGTAAATGAAATGAGTGAGTGGTTCGAATCGCATGGGTTCTCTCTCAAAATTTTAAATGTTGGCGGTGGTTTAGGAGTAGATTACCATCATCCGGATACCCATAGTATAGTTGATTTTGAAGCCTATTTTAAAATTTTCGATCAATTCCTTATTCGAAAACCCACACAAGAGGTACATTTTGAGTTGGGGCGTGCATTAGTGGCACAATGTGGAAGCCTGATAACCCGTGTACTCTATGTTAAAAATGGATTGAAAAAGCACTTTGTAATTTTAGATGCGGGTATGACCGAATTGATGCGCCCAATGCTTTATCAGGCCTATCACAAAATTGAAAATTTATCAAAAGAAGGCTTTAATAAAACAGTAAATTATGATGTAGTGGGCCCAATATGCGAGTCAACCGATTGTTTTGGCAAAGAAGTAGAACTGCCGGAAACCCAACGCGGAGATTTATTTGCCATACGTACCGCCGGCGCTTACGGAGAGGTGATGGCATCGAATTATAATTTACGTGAGCAAATAGTGTCCGTATACGACCATGATATCCATTTATAACCCCAACCTGGTGAACTAAATTTTATTCTCTTTAAAACTCAATGTCATTCCAGCTGTTTAAGCACTATATTTCTACTTATGATTAGTGCTCCACCCACCAACATGATTACCGATGCCATTCGGAAACACCTTATTGAGCTTTTTCGGGAAAGACATGCTCACGCCCAATTTGAAGATGCTGTAAAAGATACAGCCCCCAAAATACGCGGAATAATACCTGATGGTTTGCCCTACAGTATCTGGCAGCTAGTAGAACATGTACGCATTGCACAATGGGATATTTTGGAATTTTGCAGGGATGAAACCCATAAATCGCCTAAATGGCCCGAGGGTTACTGGGTAGAAAATAAAACAGCGGTAGATGATGCAGAATGGGAAAAGTCTTTACTCCAGATACGGAAAGATAAAGAAGCCTTTATTTCCCTGTTGAATAGCCCCGATACTGACCTTTATGTTCCTTTTGCTTATGGTGATGGGCAAACCTTTCTCAGAGAGGCTTTATTGATTGCCGATCATGCCAGTTATCATACCGGGCAAATCGTTTTAATTCGCCGCTTGCTTGGCGACTGGAAATAAATCAGTTCTCAGATTCTTAAACTGATTAAGAGCCAAAACTTTTTCAGTTCTCAGTTTCTCAGCCAAAAAAACAGTCGAGGTTAGGGTCCGAATTTTAATTAATCCATTCTTTTCAGAAGCTTAAGTGTAGCTGTGGCCTATTTTGTAGGGCAATTCTTTACTTTTGTACTGAACTAAAATAAAAATAGGATGACTAAATCCATGATTCCTTTTCAAACCATAAATTGGGAAGCTATTCCTAAAACGGAACATGTTGGAGAAACCGGAACAGCCTATTGGCAAACAGTACAGCTTGAATGTTTACGAGTGCGGATAGTAGCTTATTCTAAAAACTACAAAGCGGACCATTGGTGCAAAAAAGGGCATATTGTACATTGTTTGGAAGGAGAGTTTGTTAGCGAACTGGAAGACGGAAGTAAGTTTTTATTAACTGCGGGAATGACATACATTGTTTCGGATGATTTAAGCTCTCACCGTTCTGTTACTAAAAAGGGTGTGAAACTCATGATTATTGATGGCGATTTCCTAAAGTAAGAAAGTATGTATATTCCCAAACATTATTTAATAAAAGATAGGGCGGAGATAATCTCCTTTATGAAGCAGTTTAGCTTCGCGACAATTATCACCGTAAAAGATAATTTTCAAACCGCAACACATTTGCCTTTTACTATCTCTGAAATTGGTGATACCATCTTGCTGTCATCCCATTTTGCCAAAGCCAATAAACAGTGGAAACAGGTGTTGGAGAACGAAGTACTAGTGATTTTTAATGAACCTCATGCCTACATTTCTCCTAAACATTATGATAAAGAATTGAATGTGCCTACCTGGAACTATATTGCGGTGCATGCTTATGGTAAAGGCGAAATTATTGAGGATACGAACGAAGCTTTTGCACTTTTAGAGGAAATGATTGAAACGTATGAAGCCGATTATAAAAAGCAATGGGAAAAACTGCCAATGGAATATAAAGTGAACATGGCGAAAGGAATTGTACCATTTCGGATTAAAGTGACCGATCTTCAGGGTAAAAAGAAGCTAAGTCAAAATAAGACCGAAGCCGAGCAGCAGCGAATTATTTCCACACTGTCTTTAAGCGAAAATGATACCGAAAGGTCGATAGCCGAATATATGAAGCAAAATAGGATTAATAATTAACTATGTCTTTTTCTGGCAATATTGTTCTTGTCTGAAAGGGATTAACCATTATTTTTAAACTATTCTTTAACCGACTTGTATTTCATATGGTTCGTGAGTATTTATGCTTAATTTACATTCTCCAATTATAAACAATACCCTGAATAATACGATTTATGAAGAACTATCTGAAGAATGGCGTAGTCGCTTACTGCCAGAGGCCAGAAATAGCATCATAAACGGATATTATAATGCTGGTATACTCACGGTAAACATTGCGGATTTTAATATCGAAAGCTTCTACGACGAGTTAGTAAAGAAAGATTATGAGAATTATTGCCAACAACTTTATGGGGAATTAAAACCCATTATTCAACGGTGTTTGCGCCGTATGTTTTCAGGATTTAATTCCTATTTAATGGAATATGAAATCGTGTTGTTTATGGAGGGGCGGGATGGGGATGGATTTGATCCCATCAAGTACTCAATAAAGATTATATAGTCGGTGAGTAGGCTCTTTTTCATTTCAAAAATCTATTTTTGTTCATGGCAACTATTCTGCAGAAAGTAGCTCTAAATAATATTCGTTTTTTTTCTTACCATGGATTTTATCCAGAAGAACAGTTAACAGGAAGTATCTTTCTACTGGATATTGAAACAGAATTTGAAGTATTTGAACAGGGTAATGATGATATGGTGAAAACAGTAAACTACGAGCGCCTTTTTGAAATAGCCGAATCAGAAATGAAACAAACCCGGAAGTTGTTGGAAACCGTAGCTTTTAATATCCTAGAACAAATTAGAAGTGAATTTATTATTGTTAGTAAAGCCAGGGTGACTATAAAAAAAATAGCTCCTCCGTTAAATGGACAAGTAGAAAACTCGTTGGTAGAGTTAAATTATATACGCTAATCTTTTTAAAAAATATTCGCTATGATAAATATGGGTTTAATGGAATGGGAAAGTATTGCAGTTTCATTAATATGTGGTGGTATTATTGGCTTTGAACGAGAGTATCAAAACAAATCCGCCGGTTTTCGTACCATCATCCTGATTAGCCTTGGTGCAACTATTTTTACTTTGGTTTCACGGTATGCGGGCGGACAAAGCGATGACCGTATAGCTTCTACTATCGTTACGGGCATTGGTTTTATAGGAGCCGGCGTGATATTTAAAGATAACTTATGGGTAAAAGGATTAACAACCGCAGCTGTAATCTGGGTCTCTGCATCTATCGGTATGCTTTGTGGGATGGGGTATTACTTTTTTTCTTTCCTGCTATCCATAATAGTAGTAATTGTGTTGTCGCTTTTTTATAAAGTGGAAACGTTAATTGATCTTTTTCATCATAGAAAACAATTTACAGTCACGTTTATTGATACCAATCTCAAAAATCTGTATGATTTGGAACAAACAATAAAAATGCGGGGTATTGCCAGTAAACGGATTCGTGTATCAAAAACGGACGAGGGAAATTTGTGGGTTGCTTTAGATTTACGGGGAAACAAAAATAGTATTAAGAACCTGAATGAGTTGATGATGAATATGTCTGAAATTAAATCTTTTCAAAATGCTTAAATAGACAAAATGGCATTTAAAAATTAAAATAAGTGCCATTTTGTCCCATTCTGTATTAAATTTTACTAGTGGTATAAGAGTTGAATTCATCCTGTTAAAATAAAAAATAGGAGAAAATTACAATGGCATTAGTAAAATTTAACAACGGAAGTACTGAAAATGCAGTAACCCCATGGTTTAATGATGTTTTTGAAACATTTTTTAATAATTCTTTTGTTTCAGATCGAATGATATCGCGGGTTCCTGCTGCTAACATCGCTGAAGACGATAATCAATACCACATTGAATTGGCTGTTCCGGGATTGAAGAAAGAAGATTTTAAAATAAACCTGGATAAAAATATCTTAAGCATTTCTGCTGAGAAAAAATTAGAAAATACCGACGAAAGTAAAAAATACAATAGAAGAGAATATAGCTATTCCTCATTTATACGTACGTTTACTTTGCCCGCAAGTGCTGATCAGGGTAATATCGGAGCCGCATACGTGGATGGCGTTTTAAGAATCAATGTCGCCAAAAGAGAAGAAGCAAAAAATATAACCAAAGAAATAGTAATAAAATAAGTTGAGGTTGTTTAGTAGAGAAAGCGCTTGCCTGTATGGGTAAGCGCTTTTTTTTGTAGATTTGAATATGCCGAGAGAAATACTGGAAACCAAACGAAAAGCATTAAAAATTAACTTAGATGAAAAAATCTATGGAACTTTTGCGGAAATAGGGGCAGGACAGGAAGTTGCACGTAATTTTTTTACCGCTGGCGCCGCGTCCGGAACCATTGCCAAAACCATGTCTGCATACGATATGGTTTTTAGTAATGAGATATATGGCGAAGAAGCCTCAAAACGGTATGTAAGTAAATCCCGGCTTGATAAAATGCTTACCCATGAGTACGAGCTGTTAACAGAAAGATTGTGCGGAGCTGAATATGAAGGACGTGCTTTTTTTGCTTTTGCTGATACCGTTACTACCTTGAACTTTGATAAAACGAACGATCCGCATGGTTGGTTAGGCATTCGTTTTCAGGTAAATTCAAATGCTGAACCAAATGATATTATTTTCCACGTAAGGCTATTAGATAGTGATTCCAGCTTGCAGCAAAACGTGCTTGGAATACTAGGTGTAAATTTGGTTTATGCGGCCTATTTCTACCATCAGGATGTTCAAATGATGATTGAATCGTTAGTAGACAATCTTTCGGTAGGTTCTGTTGAAATTGATTTGATAAATTTAAGGGGGCCTGCATTTAAAAAAGCGAACGATCGCCTGGTGAATCTTTACTTGCTGGCCAAGGAATTTTCCGGAGCCGCTGTTTTTGATAAAAACGGAAACGCTTGCCAGGCTAATGATTTGCTTTATAAAAAAGACATCATGATCCTGCGTACCAAATATCAGCAAAAGTCAACACCCAATTTCGATCTCTTTAACCGGGCGGTAGAGCAGTTTAAACGTTCGCAAAACGTAGACGATGCCAACCTCGTGGTGCTGATTGAAGTGTTAATGACCAATCAGCTTGGGGGAGAGGCAAAGGAATTAAGTAATAGCGACTTGGAAAATTTCGCAAAACGTGCTGAAGAACTCACAGCAACAGGAAATAATGTGATTGTTTCGAATTTTAGCAGAAATCATAAACTTGCCCAGTATCTGTCACGATGTAAACCCAACAGCGTAGGCATATCAACCAATATTGCCAACTTGAAGCGGATTTTTGATTCCAAAAGCTTTGAAGAACACTACACCGATGAATTATTGGCTTATGTAAGCGATCTGTTCAGCCGAAATGTAAAATTATACGCTTATCCATACCTGGATAAGAAAAATAACGAAATTATTACTACCCGGAATATGCCTGTTTCTGAAGAGGCAAAACCACTTTTTGAGTTTTTAATTAAGAACAATTACATTACTAACATCGAAGATTATGATGCGAAGGATGTGAAAACGTTGTAATATGTGAGAGTTTCGTTTATAAAAACCTCAAAAAGAAATGTTGATACGTGTTTTATATTAAGTATGTATTTCGGCTAAACTTTTGGGATGACACGTTGTTGAGAAAGATGAGTGCCAAAAATGAACTAATCAAAATCGATACATGGAAAGAAAAGAAAAATCCTCAATCACTGTGAAAACAGCCATAGATGCTCCTGTAAATAAGGTTTGGAAACTTTGGACAGTGCCAGAACACATCATAAAATGGAATAATGCTTCTGACGACTGGCATACTCCGTTTGCTGAAAATGATTTACGCAAGGGAGGCAAATTTCTTTCACGGATGGAAGCCAGGGATGGCAGTTCCGGTTTTGATTTTTCCGGTATTTATAACGAAGTCGAAGCAAATGAACGGATCG
>JANWIB010000057.1 GCA_025450155.1 Sphingobacteriaceae bacterium | reverse complement strand
CTTATTGGCACTGAAGAGAAAGCGAAGCTGATTACGTCCATAGACATCGAATTCATCTTCCGGCAGTAGAATGTTTTCAATTTTTAAAACCGCATTGGGCATTCCAACTTCTTCTAAATTCTGTTTTGTTCGCTGCTCAATAGATGGAATAATTTCATTTCGGCTGGCTGATAAGGTATCAGATAATGCCAGAAGTTCGTTGTGTAACTGTTTTACTTTGACCTCTAATTTATTTATTTCTTCGTCTGTATGCGATAAGGAATTTAACTTCTCGGATAAATTGTCCTGTATTTTTACTAATTCTGAAACGGTATTTACGCGATGTTTTTGCTGAAGATTATAAATGAGAGTTAAACGCTCATTTATTTCGGTGGACCGGGCTTCGTTAATTTGGGTTGATTGTTCTAAACGTTCTATCTCTGAAGAAATGTCTTTGATTTCAATCAGCGTACTTTTAAGTCGTTCTGTTAAATCGCCAATTAATTGAAGGTATTTTTCTGCCTGCTGCAAATGCTGCAAAGATTCTTTTAACTGATTTAAAACAGAATTCTCCTGTTCGTTAATTAAATAATATGAACCAGAGAGGCTTCGTTTAATCTCTTCTGCATGAGTTAAGGCCGCTAATTCCTGCTCCAGTAATTCCTGCTCGCCTTCAACTAAATTGGCTTGCTCTAACTCGTCAAACTGAAATTGGAAATAGTCTTTATCGGCTTTAGCCTGTTCACTTTCTGAACGCAATTTTTTAAGGGATGACGATGAAGCTTTGTATTGCTTAAACATTTCCTGGTACTGTTTTAAAAGCAAAGTATGGCCAGCTAAGGTATCTACAACCAAAAGCTGAAAGCTTTCGTCGTTAATTTCTAAAGTAGCATGTTGCGAATGGATGTCAATCAGTAATTCACCCAGTTGTTTAAGAAGGCTTAGATTTACGAGCGTATCATTAATAAACGCTCTTGATTTTCCATCGGAAGAGATTTCTCTACGGAGTACTGTTTCTTCTTCAAAGTCCAAATCATTTTCGGTAAAAAACCTTTGTAAGTGATATTCCCCGATTTTAAAAAAACCTTCAATAACACATTTTTTTTGTTGATTAAAGAAATATTTCCCTTCAATACGTTGTCCCAAAATGAGCGATAATGCACCAAGAATAATGGATTTTCCTGCTCCTGTTTCTCCAGTTATGATATTGAGTTGAGGTGAAAATGAAATATCCAGGTTATCAATTAAAGCATAATTTTGAATAACCAAGCGATTGAGCATGTTCTGGAGAGTGTTTGTACTAAATTAAAAATTTGATTATTGAAGATTAAGAGAATTTACCTTGTTTTTTTCAACAAGTCATACTTTGAAACATTAGCCGGGTCTAAAGCAGTAAGGATAGTATATGCTTTCATTCTTTCCTGTCCTTCAATCTGTCCGATAATATTAACCAGTTCATCTGCTTTAGCGGTAAAAAATAATTGATTTAACATAGAACCTTGCTTTTGCTTGTCTATTTTTTGCAATTGAGGAAGAACATTTAGAATCTGTTTCCTCCCTTTAGACTGATTTTCCGGCATGATATCTAAACCTTGCCGATGGTATTCATACAAAACCTCCCTAATGGGAGCGTAGCTTTTATTATTTAGATTCTCTGCCAGCCAATACCTGTTTCGTAATCCTTCAAAAGCTTTCCACCCGGAATAAGAAGAATTCTGTGCATTATTGACTATCGTTTGTGCTTTGGTGAAATAGGCAGAACCACCCAGTTTTGAAAAGGTATCATAATCTAATCCTACAATAATGTAGGCATAATATGCTAAAAGCGAACTGAGATTGTTAATATAGTTCTGCTCAGAAAAATCTAAAGATTGCCCCTCGGCATAAGAAAAATTGAAGTCTTTATCACTAATATTTAGCACGGTAGAATTGTAAGTTGTTCCATAAATAGGCCTGCTGGATTGTATCTGTGCTTCTGCCTTAAAATTCAATGAACCATCCCATTCTGTAATATTGATAATGATATTACAATCAATACGTTCCTGAGGTTTAAAATTGTCCGCACTCCATTTTCTGGTTGACAAGAAATCGCGAATAGTTGTTTCCAAAACATCAAGTATGCGTTTGTTGGTGCTTTGTATTTGTGGTGATAATATCTGTATGCGGGCGTTTAAATCCTGGGCATTGGCGGTAATTGTAAAAATTAATAATACGAATACAATGATTCTTTTCATCCTACTAAATCTACTATTTTTCTGCAAATATCGGCAGCTACTTCTTTTTTGGGCTTTAAAGGGAAATTTACTTTGTTCAAATCTTTATCAATGATAGTGATCTTATTTGAATCACCTTTAAAGCCAGCGCCTTCATCTTGTAAAGAATTAAGTATGATAAAATCGAGGTTTTTCTTTTGAAGTTTTTTTATCGCGTTAGCTTCCTCATCATTGGTTTCTAAAGCAAAGCCAACAAGAATTTGATTATTTCGTTTGCTCTGTCCCATTTTTGCCAATATATCGGTAGTTTTTGTTAATTCGATAGAAAGCTCAGGCAGATTTTTTTTAATCTTTTCTTTAGCCACTTCTTTTGGGCGGTAATCGGCCACTGCTGCACTCATAATACTTATATCACTTTTCGGGAAAAGTTTCATCACTTCTTCTTCCATTTCTTTAGAAGAAGTTACGTCAATTCTGAAAATGGAATTTTGTTTAAGCTGAAGAGCGGTAGGGCCGCTGATTAGAGTTACTTCCGCTCCATTTTGGTACAATTCTTCGGCCAATGCAAAGCCCATTTTCCCAGATGAATAGTTGCCAATAAATCGTACAGGATCAATCGTTTCAAAGGTGGGACCAGCAGTAACTAAAGCTTTTTTACCGCTTAATGGAAGTTTTTTTTTTATGTTTTTATTTAAAAAACTGATTATTTCTTCTGGTTCTGCCATTCGGCCTTCGCCAACTAAACCACTTGCCAGTTCCCCATAACCCGGGTTTATCCGGATGTTCCCAAATGATTCCAGGTGTTTCACATTCTCTTGTGTGGCTGGATGTTTCCACATATCCAGATCCATAGCCGGGGCAAAATAAATCGGACACTTAGCAGATAGATAGGCCGCAGTAAGCAAATTATCGCAAATTCCGTTTGCAAACTTTGCAATTGTATTCGCACTGGCGGGAGCAATTAAGAAAATGTCTGCCCAAAGCGCAAGCTCCACATGATTATTCCACTCGCCGGTATCTGGCTTAAAATAATGAGTAAGAACTGGGCTTTTAGAAAGGGTAGAGAGGGTTAACGGGGTAATAAAATGCGAAGCATCTTTAGTCATGATTACTTTTACGTTTGCACCAGCTTTAATTAGCAAGCGTGTTAAAATAGCAGATTTATAACTTGCTATACTGCCGCAAACGCCAAGTAATATATTTTTTCCTTCAAGCATAAAATATGCTTAACTATAGGAACAATTAGTTTTGTTCTTTAGCAGGGTTTCGGTGATACACCTTGTCATTCAAAAACTCGTCAATTGCAACCAGGGTTGATTTTGGCATGCGCTCGTAGTGTTTTGAAATTTCAATTTGTTCACGGTTTTCAAATACCTCTTCTAAGTTGTCGTTAGAGGATGCAAATTCTGCTAGTTTATTATGAAGCTCTTCTTTCACATTAACGGCGATTTGATTTGCACGCTTACTAATGATTACTATAGATTCATAAATATTATCAGTCTCTTTATCAAACTGGCGAACATCGCGTGTTACGGTTGTTGTCGGGATAGCAGGTTTATCGTTATTGCTCATCTTTACTGGTTTTATTTTCTTGTTTGTCCTGTGCTTCTTTATTAGGTTTTTCGGATGCTAATAAAATGCGTTTAATATTTACTATATCTTTTTCGGCTTGCTTTTTTCGGTTCTGCGTATCTTTAATGTGTTTACTGGTAGGATATTTTTCAATAAACTCGTTACACATAGAAACTAATTCGGCAAAACGCTCTTCCTGTTTGGTTTCTATACTATTATCGGCATATAAATTTTGAGCTTCTAAGCTTAGAAATTCCATTTCTTCAGCATACTTTGTATCCGGATAATCTCTTAAAGTATTTCTAAAAGCAATAACAGCAGATTTATAATCGCCAATATTTAGATAGAGTTTGGCATTCGCATACGATTTCAGCTCTAATTTATCTCTCAAATTATCAATCAACTTGCTGGCTTCAGCAACTCGTGCACTTTTAGGATATAAATTAATGAAAAGCTGCAATGCTTCTATCGCTTTTCTGGTATTCTCTTGGTCTAATGAAAATTTAGGAGATTCCAGGTAATAGCAATAGGCCGACATGTATCTGCATTCTTCAGCTTTTGGGCTGCTTGGATAAGAATCGGCAAACAGCTTAAACTGATATCGTGCCGTAGTATAATCTTGTAAATGGTAATTTGTATAGGCGAAATAGTAGGCCAGATCCTCAGCTTCGGCACGCCCTCTGTATCGTTGAATTAAATTATCGAATAGTATGAGGGCTTTGGCGTAGTTTTTTTCATTATATAACCGGATACCTTCCTGGTATTTTTTACCGGTATCGTTACTGGCGCTTATTTTTTCAAATTGGCTTTTGCAGCCGGCAGCAACTAGTAAAAGTATGAAAAAGCTGTATGCTATTAAACGCTTGTTTTTAAACATCCTGCAAAGATAGGTTAATTCGTTGTAATCGTCAATGTTATATTAAATTATGACACACCCGTTTTTAAGGAGTGGACATTATTTTTTTGAGTAGGGATGAAGGTAAAGGATTATCTTTGGTTTCACCCTGCCATACTATGTTGGCGATCCACCATCTTCCTTGCGATTTAACTAAGGTAATTAGGTTCACTCCCCGTTCTTTTACCGGGGCATCTTTCTCAAAACGGTATTGATAGGCGGATTGAACTTGTGCAATAGTTCCATAGTCAGAAAGCGTACGTCCTATTTCCTCTTCATAAAACCCTAACCGGGTAAAGAGAGGCGAATTATTCTTTTGGTAAGTTTCGGGAGTGAAGGATTTAAATTTTATTGATCCGTCAGTATTTTTCGCCGCTATACCCATTGTTCCTTCGGGTAAAAATAAACTGTTAAACCTCTTCCAATCCCGTTCCCCGGCCGGTCCGGATATGACATGATATAAAGCCTTTACAATGGCATCAATGCTGGCTACGTCTTCAGCTTTTGCCTGTGGGGTTTCTATAGTACTTACATCAGAAGAGGAGGTAGTTAACCATGCTTTTTGTACTAATAAGGCTTTTTCGCTTGGTTTAGGCATCAATTCCAGTTTATTTTTATCAATAACAGGCACTTTAAGCAAGGGGCTGCTTAGGGTAAGTTTCTCCAACTGGCCATTGGCATTTTTTCGACCTATTTGTACAGTAAGCGGGTCGCCCTCTTTACTATGCTGTTTTATGCTGTCAATAATCGTATTCATGGTAGTAGGAGTAATCGCAACTCCATTAAACGCATAGATTTCATCACCTATTTTATACCCTAACTTTTTGCCGAACTCATTCATTTGCGATTGCGCCCCCACAGCAAACTGATTGTTTTTGTTTAGAACGATATTTATACCTCCCAATGAAATAACCTTGTGTTCGGCATAAGGAGTGAATTTTACGCCCGCCAAACCGAAATAATAATCATAGGGAATAGGAGCTGATCCGGCGACATATTTAACCAGAAAATCTTTCACTTCCGGGTAAGTGAGGTCAGCTATTTCATCAAACAGTTCATCATCATTAAAATATCTTTTCTTTCCAAAACGAACGCCAAGGTCGTGGGTCAAGTCTTTCAAACCGTATTTGCCATCCGATAAATGAAGCAGGTAAATATCTAAACAGGCAGAGATCAACGCTCCCTTTTGATATACATTGTTATACTCTTTTTCGTAAGTGGTAGCCGCCATCTTACTCATTGTAGTGAACGCAAGTGTATCGTTAAATTCAGTTCGGGAGGTGGTAATTTTATCGGATAACTTATTCAGAAATTCCTGTACTGTATTCAGCCCATATTTTACCTGTACATGATGGGCAGTGTATTCAGTAGTTCCTTCATAAAGCCATAGATGCTTTGAAAGTATCGCTTTATTGAAATTAAACTCTTTCACTTCTTTTGAAGCAATAGTTAATGGGGTAATGATGTGAAAAAATTCGTGAGAAGAAATATCAACAATGGTATTTTTTAATTGGGCTGCTGGCAATTCCGGCAGGTAATAGAACGAAGAAGTAGTATGTTCTAGAGCGCCACCTACTCCTGGAGGAAAAGCATGTTTGTCTTTTAGGTCTCTAAAATAAAATAAAAAAGCATAACGATCGGCAGGAAGTTTTCCCCCCAGATAACTCTTTGATGCATCTAATAATTTTGAAAGCCAACTGGCAATATCTTTAGACTGAAACGCCTTATTGGGCGAATATACTGATACCAGTACCTGGCAATTCCCTACTTTTACAGAAGTAGTGTCTGGGATACCATACATAATAGGAGAATCATATAACTCATCCACATTAGCCAGTTTAAATACATCTTTTGTTTGAGTAGTAGAAACAGGTTTTAAACTCGTGGAACCATAAAAGTTGGCGGGTTTTTCAAAAGTAACTTCAAAAGGAAGTTTTGATGCGCCATCTATATAACCGAAAATTCCGGGTGTGTGGACGACAATATTATTTTTTTCGATATTGGTAGCTGCCATAGGGTAGATTTGATGCTTTTTCTCCGTGTCAAAAATATCCTCTACCTCATAGGTTATTTTATAAAGTTTTTCGGGGGTGGCTATTTTCCACTGATTTTCATTGAGTTGGTTTATTTTAAGAGCCCCTCCTTTAGCGTCCATAGCTTTTATATTGGTAATAAAATTGCCATAATCGCTGATACTGTAAGTGCCTGGTATAATTTTAGGAAAAGCGAAGATGCCTGTACTTTTCTCAATTTTTGGCGTAATCAGGGTGACACTCAATTTGTCATTCTTGGTATCATTTAAATTAACCAGGTACTGGTAAGACTTTTGAGCAAAAAGCGCCATGCCAGAACTTAAGCTGACAAAAACGAATAAGATTAATTTTTTCATTCGAATAATTTGGTTTTTAATGGCAATGAAATTAGCATGTGCTTTTAAACATGGTAGTTTCATCTGAGAATTTTTTATGGATTTTCAAATATGCTATTTTTTTTGTACTGTCAAACACTTCATTATACTGAGAAAAATAATAGGGTTTTAGGTTCTCACCTATTTACATTTTATCCTCTTTTTTTAAAAGAAGACTGAGATGGCAATATTATTGATTCATTTTACCTGAATAATTGGATTGACAAAAGCCGCCTATACATTAAAAAATAATATTATGGCCGAGCTGCATGTACAACGGAAAAAAAATAAACTCTGGTGGTTGTGGATAATAGTCATCCTCATGATTGCTGCCTTCGTATACATTTATATTCTACGTAATAATATAATAGTAATCAATAACGCGTTTAATGTTAATTCTGTTTACAAAATATTAAAAGCCGGGAACGATTTGATGTACGCTTAATTAGCATGGAAGTATTAATTGTATAAAAAAAGGTGAAAATGAATAAAGAAAATGTGAACCAAACCGACTGGCTGGTAGAATTGCATGGCAGTGGATATGAACTAGTTAAGGGAAACCGCGATATACGGGGATGGGAAGTAAAAGACATCCAGGGCCGGATATGCGGCAAGGTGGATGAACTCCTGTTCGATAAGGAATCAGAGAAAGTTCGGTATATCGTTTTAGATTTAAAAGGGAACAGGCTTCACCTCGAAAATCGTAAAGTTTTGATACCCATTGGTTTGGCTGAGCTTCATGAGGCCGACAGTGGTGTCGTTTTGCCTGAAATTACCGCCATTCATCTAACCGAATTACCCGGCTATAAGCATGGGCGTTTAATATACGATGACGAACAGGCCGTTAGGAGAACCCTTGCCGGCTTGGGCTCAGGGGTTTTAGGTGTTTTGCAGGGCGAAAGCGCTGATATTAGCCAAAGATCGAAATTTTACGACCACCCGCATTTTAAAGATACGAACTTTTCCAAAGAGCATCCCGATACAGGTAAGAAGGCTGATACACCTATTAAACAAACCGATGTAGACCACAAGCCCCGCAAAGACGAAGGCCATCAGGGTTTAATAGGCGAACACGACCTTTCTTGATTTATACCACCTTGCGATTCTTAAATTAAAAAAATATAAAAGTTTGGTAACGTTCGTACCTTGTATTCCGTATTGCCTTATTTGATTAAATAAGGTTAATTTTTATTGTGCAGCTATACATCTATTACCTAAAAGCAGGCTTGGCCCTGCTAATCACATTATTCTTAACCCCTTTATTTGCAAGCAATAAGGCATCGGAAGTTGACCCGGACAGTACCCTGTTAAAAAAAGCCGCGTTGGTAAATTACATAAGCCTGCAGTATGAACAAGGAGGAATATTGCCTGCCGCGAAGGCAGAAAAACAGAATATATTAAAGCAATTGGATTACAAAGGCTTTAGAATTAAGGCAGGCAGGCAGTTTAAAGACAAGACCTACAGTAAGTTGTATAATATGCCCATATATGGTATTGGTATATTGGCTTCTACCTTTAGTAGTGATCTTATAGGAAATCCTGTTGGCGTATTTGGGTTTTTCGAATATCCTGTAACCAGGGGAAAAAGATTAGACTTGGATTTTGAGCTTGACGTGGGCCTTGCGGGTAATTTTAAACCGTTTAATAACAAACGAAACCCGGAAAATATTCTTATCGGTTCGTGGCTTAATAAATATGTTAGCCTGGGTTTTAGAGCAAACTATGCGATTAACCGCAACTATTCTGTAGGGATAGGAACTTCTTTAAAGCATTTTTCTAACGGATCATCTCAAAAACCAAATTTAGGTATCAACCTGACCCCCGTTGAAGTGTCTGTAATATATAATGGAAAAGGAGCCTCCCGGGAGAGGAATAAAAAGGGCATTCCCCCATATCAACGGAAAACGCTCTTAGATATTTATTCGGCTTGGGGAACAAAACAATTCGAAATTGGCGGTAAAAAGTACACCAAGGGATCATTAGGAATAGCTTATTTATATCAAAACAGGTACAAAACCCGTTGGGGACTTGCTGCAGAACTGTTTTATTCATCCAGCGGTTCCGGGCTCGTATCATCAACGGGCTCTAATTTTAGCAAAAGCATGAGCATCGCCATAGCCCCAACGTTTGACTGGGTATTTAGCGAAAAGTTTTTTACCCGTTGGAGCTTGGGTATTTACGCCAAGCGAAATAAGGAAAATGATGAGCGGACTTCTTTTTACCAAAATATTGCCCTGCGCTATAACTGTTTCAAAAACGTTACTATTGGGGTTGGGTTGAAAGCCCACCTGGGCGTAGCTGATTATTGTTCGGGGGTAGTAGGTTATACATTTTCTAAAACGAAAAGGGAATGAGAATTACCTCATTCCCATAATAGTTTAAATGCTACTCTCCAAATATCTCTCCGGGTCTGAGGGATGCTACGTAGGCTTTTTGAGGTTAGTCGGCCGTACATCTTATTTTTTTACAGGCGGTTGCCATTAATAATACACTGCCCAAAATGACAATAAGGGCTTTGATTGTAGTTTTCATATGATTTAAAGGTTTATATGGTTAATAGCGAAAAGTCTTATCTTGTGCTCGCTCTTCTGTAAACCGTTATGATGAAATTTTTTCTAATGCCCATCCTGTTGAGCGCCTTCACATTGGCTGTTAGCGGTCAAAAACGCTTCAAGAGTCAAATAGACAGCTTACTTAATCGCCTGAACCAGGTAGAGGGGATCGCGAAAGTAGATGACCTAAATGAGGTGAGCCAATTATATGCTGAAGATAATCCTAAAAAAGCCCTAAGCTATATTTCACAAGCCAATAATCTAGCAAACAAACTTCATTACGGGCGAGGAGGCATATTAAGTATGCTTAATAAAAGTTATTCTTTAATCCGACTTAATGAATTAGAAAAGGCATTTAATTATGCGAAAAAGGCCTTGATCTGGTCTAAAAAAAGCAACTACCTTGCAGGACAAATCATTGCCCATAAAAATCTATCTTTCTATTATAGATTAAATTCTAATTACTCAGAAGCCTTTAATCATAGTTTTCTTGCACTGAAACTCTCCAAACCGTTAAAAGATAAGTCAGTAGAAAGTGGAGTCCTAAGTGAGATTGGAGAAATTTATTATAGACAGGCCAACTATTCTAAAGTTCTGGAATATAATTTAAAAGCACTCGCTTTTGCAGAATCATCTGGTAATAAAAGTAAAATTTTCTCTTCTATACGTAATATTGGAAGTCTATATAACGAAATGGAAGATCTCGATAAAGCGTTATCTTACTATCTGTCTTCAGCTAAAGTCTATCAACAAATATATGGCCGCATTCATCCAGGTTTTCTGCTCAATATTGGACAAATTTATTTT
>JANWIB010000056.1 GCA_025450155.1 Sphingobacteriaceae bacterium | reverse complement strand
ATTCGGCAGAAAACTATTGCAATGTTTGTTACAGTGCCGCTTTGTTTTTTACGGATAAGGGTCAACAGCATGCATTATTAGACATACAAAATCAATATTCTGTATATACACTAAACGACAAAGTACAACAGTTACCACTTACTATTGGCCGCTTTGGCGGGAAAAACGAAATACACTCTTTAACAGTGCGTGACGGTAAGGCCTATATCGGTGGTTCTTACTTTGATACCGAAGGAAATGAGAAAGCCTGTTATTGGTTGGATGGAAAAAGGGTAGAACTGGAATAATATGAAAAGAAGTATATTCTTGATTTTAATACTTATTCCTTCAATTGTTTTAGCTCATTATCTTCCCTTTCAAAAAACAGGTAAGTGTTTAAATGCAGAAGATTTTAAACGCGTAGCAGCCTATATAAAAGAAAATAAAATTCCTGTGTCTTATGAGAAAGAAATAGAAGTTGTTTCATTTGATAAATGGGATATCTCAATTGATGATACTAACACTCGTGTCTCGTTCAGAGATAAAAAAGGCTGGACAATTTTCACGGTATGGAGCTCAAAGAATGGAAAAATTTATTTAGGAACCCTGAGTAAAATATACCAACCGGAAAAAGAGAAAAAGTATCATCAGGTATGGTGTGATTTTGTGACCCGGACAAAAAATAGTAAAGGTTCAAGATAATTTAAGAATTACTTTGTAAAATATCTTGAACCCAATTAAATCACTTTCCAGCCCCCTTTGCATGATCTGCTAAAAATTGTGCAAGGCCATTATCTGTTAACGGATGTTTTAACAAAGCTGTAATGGCAGAAAGTGGCGCTGTAATCACATCTGCACCAATCTTTGCACAATCAACAATATGCATGGGGTGGCGAACAGAGGCTGCCAGAATTTGGGTTTTAAACCCATAATTATCATAAATCAGGCGGATGTCTTCAATTAAGCTCAATCCATCGGTAGATACATCATCCAATCGGCCAATAAAAGGAGAAACATATGTAGCTCCCGCTTTGGCTGCCAATAAAGCCTGTCCCGAAGAAAAAACCAACGTACAGTTCGTTTTAATTCCTTTCGAGGAAAAATACCTCAGCGCTTTCACCCCGTCTTTAATCATGGGAACCTTTACAACGATTTTCGAATGCAGTTTAGCCAACGCTTCGCCTTCTTTTATTATCTCATTGTAATTCGTTGCAATCACTTCAGCGCTCACATCTCCATCAGTAATTTCGCAGATTGCTTTATAATGATTTACAATATTATCATGCCCGGTAATGCCCTCTTTGGCCATTAAACTGGGATTGGTAGTAACTCCGTCTAAAACGCCCAGATCATGCGCCTCGTGAATTTGAGCTAAGTTGGCGGTATCAATAAAGAATTTCACAGTATAAAATAATTTTCAAGTGCGATATTAGACATCGAAAAATTGCCAAATTGGCTAATTGACAAGTTAAAAAAATGGGCTAGCACCTTCTATCGCACCGCTACAACTCTCTACCCTTGCTGTGTTCCCACCCTGGGGGAGTTCAAGAGGAGCTGGTCGTAGAAGACTAACCCATTACAAAAATAGAAATTTTTCCTGGCAGAAACAACGATTTTCTCAAATAAGCAAGATGTTATTCTAGATTTTTCCAGTTCTTTCTGCCCACTTTTTGGATTACTGAAATCAAATCAACCTTAGAATTCATTTCACTTTTTGGCATGATATGTTTGTGCAAAATTTATACCCTTAGCGAACCACGGAATCCCCTTGCGGCATAATAAGATTCTGCACCGTTGTGATATACGAAAACATTGCCGTAGCGGTAATCGGCAAAGAGGGCGCCACCGAGTTTTCTGATATTGGCAGGGGTTTTTATCCAGTTCGATGTTTTGGTATCAAAATTTCCCAATTTCTGCAGCTCCCGGTATTGCTCTTCTGTTAAAAGCTCAATGCCCATGGCAGCAGCCATATCCATAGCGTTATTTTTCGGTTTATGTTCTTTCCTTGACTCTAGCGCTTCATGGTCGGAACAAACACTTCTGCGGCCCTTAGGACTTTCCGCTGAACAATCATAAAAAATGTATTCGCCCGTGTTTTTATCCTGAGCAGTGACATCCGGTTCACCACCGGTTTCTTCCATTTCATTAAGTGACCACAGTTTTTCAGTATTAGCTTCCAGCTTGGCCTGCATATTAGCCCATTCAAGACCTTTATGGCGGCTGCTATTTTTCTCGAAACGGGCTTTCAATGTGCTGAGTAGTGCTGAACATTGTTCTGGCGATAACTTCTTTTTATTGCTATTCATATGTTCATAGTTTCATATTATCGCTGTTGAATAGAAGGTTTTATGGAGTTTTATTATTGATTTTAGTTAAACAATTGAGTAATAACACAAAGCCGTAGCTCATTACAACACCTCTAATCCATGCCATATTTCGCCACATTGCTCCCCTTCTTAACCATTCACCGGCTGGAACCTCGGAGTTTTTACTTTTTGCAAAGGCAATTAATTCCGGAACAAAATAAAATGCTGCTGTCAGCATAGCTAATACATAAATTACTAAAATGATGTAAAGGCTTTTTTTGATTTCTTTTAGTTTCCAATTGAAATAAAGCATAACAACCATAGCTATGAGAAGCAGGGGCTGCAAAATATACCAGAAGTTTTCCTCATGGATACCATATGGGCCTGTAACAAGACTTGTAGATTCCGGAAGATGAGTTAAGTAGGGGGGGAAGAACACGATGGCTGAATACCACATCGCTCCTGCAAGGATGCCCCAAAGTGAAGTTGCTATGATAAAGGATTTTTTTTGCATCATTTATTTTTTCACAAAAATAGAATTGTCTTCATCTGGGTAGTTGTATTTATCGGACAACTAAGTAAACAAATGAAAAGGTAAATGGCTTTTAGTTTTGAGATATTCACCTGGAGTAATTCCTGAAAAAGACTTGAACTCTCTTGTAAAATGTGATTTGTCGTAAAAACTGCAGTCAAAAGCTATGTTAGAAATGTTTGTTTTTCCCGAATGAATACGCAAAACAGAATGGTAATACTTCTTATACCTAATTAAATGTTCTGCCGATATACCGAAAAGCTCATAAGATTTTCTACACGTTTGTCTGGGCGAATAACAGATTGTATCGGCCATTGATTTCACTGTAGTTCAGCCGAATGATTTGTAAACAAGAACTGATTTAAATATTCATCTCTTACATTGATAGGGGCATTTAAAGAAAAATAATTTTTGATTAGTTGAACTCTTTGTGAAAATGAATTCGCTGTTATTAGTTTTCCCATGCTTCAGAATATAAAGAATTCAATAATGTCAGATCTGTTATCTTGTCTGTAAACTCGCCTGCAAAATATCCAAACACCTGTCGAAAAGCAGAAGGTCTGATATGAATACCAAATAATTTTTTTCTTGAAAGGAAGTCAATTTGGATTGGTTCATTATTAAAACCAATGATCGAACATTTTTGAAGCGTTGTTTTATTTTTACCAAGCTGAATCGTATGCTTTTCCTCAGACAGATTAAAAACCAGAGCTATTTGTCCATGTGGTAAAATAGTCTCTTTTGAAATATCCGAATGGTCGTTTATTTCCCATACTTTTAAGATGCTTTTTGAATACTGTTTATCTTTCGGTATGTAAATAGTATTTGTCATTGCTTTAAGTCTACTTGCAGCATAGCAGGTAATGTTTTTGGACTTAACGACTTATATGTTATTGATAGTTATTCTTTTCTTTATTACGTATTTCGATCTGGTAATATATTTTCCCGTTTTCTTCCATTTTTCTAAGCTTTGACACATTTATATCGATACTTTTAAGTTCTAAGTACAAATTATAGCATTCGTTTTTATTGGGTAAATAATAAAGTAACGATTCAAAATTTTTATTATCATCTTCATAAAGAAATAATAATTCATTTGCCTTTTTATTTTGTAGGTGAATAATACTTCCCCCTTCTTTTTTCGGGCCATCATATTTCATTTTAAAATTTTTACGAGTAAAAAGGTTTATGTCAAATTTATTTTCATTAACTATTTTTTTTAAATCCTCTTTTGTCAGAATTTGAGCAAAAGATTTTGAATTAAACAACGCTGTGATTAGGATTATAAATAAAAATATTTTTTTCATTTGTGTTTTATATAATTACCGTTAAATGTTGAGTAAACCCAGTGTTCATCTACCTGTCACTAACAAATTTCTCGCAGCTTTCTGGCTACACTTTTGGTATTTTGAATACGACAGTACTGCCCTTGTCCTGATTTTCTCATTGGTTTCGTTGTTCAGGTAACCTGTAAGGGCATCATGAATAGTATAGGCCTCAGGGCACATCAATCCTGTTGTCCATATAATCGGATTTACGTTGGCCGATTTTAAGTGAGAAGAAAAGAATCGTTTGCTGTAACACGCCAGAATAATGACATCCCTTTTTTTACTATCATCATTTTGATAGGTTTCTGTCAATTGAAAGTCCATAAGGCCATTGTGCCCGATGTATGCAACCAGCTTTGAATTACCGGCAATTCCGATCGTTGTTTTATTGATGTGTAACGTGTCTTTTAATTGCCCCGAACTACTGTTCAGAAAATCTTTTGTGCATTGCTTAATGTATTGTCCGTTATAAGCGTCTGCCACTAAAAAGTAGTTTTTGGTTCTGTGTTTAAATACAAGCCTTTCCAGTTTGATATCATCTAACTTTTCAGTTTTAACTAACTTCCAATCTTTGCTGTTCTTAAAATAAGTCCTGATACCAAAACCACAACCCCAGTATAAATTATTATTCAGGTCTTGTCCATTACCAATTTTAGCCGGAACAGGAACTATGCCCTGGTATTTGTTGTCGCAAAGCGCAACAAAAATGTGAATGGTTTTATAGGTAGTATCAAATGAAATAACGTTCTTATGGGTGCTCCCTGTTGCATTTTCCCTGTCGCTTGTCTGAGCATTACAACTTAAAAAAAGAAAGCTGCACAACAGTACAATGATGTTATATTTTTTCATTGTTTAATTGTGTTTCTCAATGAGGCATCTGCGGTGTCTTTGATTTGCTCTATGTGTCGTTCGGTGTGATGAATAATAAAATTTAACCAATCACCAATTGTCATTTCTCCTAAGAATGGGTGTGTATGAATACGATTGTCAATGATGATATCTCCTGCCCGGAGTGAATTTTTTAATGTGTCCCGTTGTTGAAGAAATGCTTTTTCAGCAACAAAAACATCAGAAAATATTCCTTTGGGCCTTAAGGATTCTGGAGATAATATTTTCTTATCACGTTCATCCATCATTGCCTTTATTTTTCTTGCGCCATAAATATCTTCAGTTGTATGAGTACTTTCAGAGGGTCTTGAAATTACTATCATAATAATCTTGTCGGTAATGCAGATGTGCTCAAGTATCTCTAAAATGTTCCATTTACCATCTTCCTTAAACGCAAGTTGAGGCGATGTTAAACTTTTTACAAGTTGCAATATGCTTTTGGTAGTATTGTCCAATCGTACTATAAATGAATTTATATCCATACTATTAAATGTATTGTCGTTTTGTTCCCTTTTGTCAGTCCGATATAGTCCTGTCCAACATCCGTTCCCTGTCGAACGTTAAAAAACGAATTTAGAAAAACAATTTAAATGCTTTGAAGCACCTTTTCATTTCTTAACCCAAGTCAATGAAATTATAAAATGAGGGAAATATTTCTGTTGACAATTTCTATTTTCTCAGTTCATACAAATTACTTCTCATTCGCATGACATGGCTAAACAATTAAATTTTTTAAGTGTCATGATAAAGGGAAGTCTAAATTAAATTCAAAGATATTCCTTACGTCAATTTCTACTTTAAAATGATCATTCAAAATAATCTGTCATGAAAAATTCCATTAAAGTGTTTTTAGGAGCTATTATTTCTATTCTTTTGTTTGGCAACGTATCAGCTCAGGAGTTTAAATGGGAAACAAAATCTCCCCAGGCCAAAGAATTAGCAAAGCGTGCCGTTTCTCATCTATTAAACGTCGAGTATGAATTAGCCTACGATAGATTTCAGGAGGCTTTAAAATTAGATCCCAACTTTACCGCCGCACAGGTGGGCTTGGGTACGTTAACAATTGGCGAAACAAGAAAAGCCTGGGCTGAAAAAGCAAAGCAAAGCGTTAGTGGCAAATCAGAAGGCGAAAAGCTGTTTGTTAGTTTATTAGATGCGGAAGACCGGGCGGCAAGAGCTGACGTATGGAAAAAACTGTATAGCATGTACCCTTCGGACCCTTTTATGGAATATTCTTATATTTCCCGGATGGCGGATACCACCCAGCTTATGAATTCGATGCTGAACTACGTAAAAAAATACCCCTCCAGGCCCGAAGCATATAATACATTAGGATACTTATACCTTCAATTTAAAAAGGATACCGTTACCGCTAAAAACTTCTTCGAAAAGTATATCGAAAAATATCCCGATGGATATAACCCTTACGATTCCATGGGCGAGTTTTATTACCTGACAGGGGATATGGAAAACTCTAAAAAATATTACAAGAAAAGTTTAGAGCATTATCCATTTTGCTATTCATCCAGGCAAAAAATGGAAGAGTTGGATAAGATGAAATAGGCTGTTTTAATTTAAAACCTCGTTTTTAACGAGGATGGATGACAAGGGCGATTTAATCGCCCTTTATGCTTTTGGTACAAGCGAAACACTTGCACCAGCAAGAGGGTCGTTATTATTGTCTGTCCACTATATAATTCAATTCAGTTACCCCGCAAGTAAATTGTCGGGTAGTCAACAGGTTTAGTTTTATTTTGTCTTTGATGTCTACAAACAATGGAATTCCTCGTCCAAGAATAATTGGATTAACAAATAGCCAGTAGCCGTCAATTAAGTTCAGTTGAATAAGAGTATGTGTTGCTGTCGGGCTACCAAAAAGCAAGATCTCTTTATCTCCCTGTTGTTTTATTTCATTTATGCTGTCCGAAAGGTTGTCGCTAATAATTGTTGTGTTAGGCAAATTCGCGTCTTTCATTGTTTTTGATAAAACAACTTTGCGAACGTTGCTATACCACTTAGCATGTTCCATGTCGTGCTTGCTCGCATTCGGCTTGTCTGCTGCGGTAGGCCAGTAATTTTCCATCATCTGGTAAGTTACCCGTCCATATAATGCAATGTCGCCTTCGCTTATCCGCTTACCCACATAATCAAAAATTTCTTCATCAACTTTAATCCAGTCCATTTCTCCGTTCGGTCCTGCTACGAAACCATCAAGCGAGATGTGCATAAATGAAATGAGTTTTCTCATCGGGTTCTATTATTTAGGGTTGTCAATTTAAATTCCGAACAGTAAAGATACAAGCGGGGATGCGTCCACCAGCAAGAGTTAGCCCCGCCTGTCGCAAAACCCGTGTTAGCTACATTATTTTTTTACTTTTTGATGTCTTTAAATTTATTTGGTGATTTTTCGAAGAAATTTTTAATCTTTTCTATTGTTTCGTTTTTCTTATAAGGATTAAAGTACCCCGAACTAAAACCATTATTAAATTCGTGATTAAACCAAGTTATTAAAGAGCCATCTTTTTGAATGTTTACTCCAATTGTATTAAGTCCCACATATTTAGGAATGTCTTTTGAAATTAATTTTTTCATTTGATTTTCAGCAGAAAATTGTGAAAAATGATCAAACTTAACATCTATAGTATTCTTTAAAAAGTCATTATTATTAGTTGGATTGTCAATATCAAATGGTGTTAAATCAAGTTTTATTGTAGATTTTTCGTAGTCTTTAAGTGGCTCAGTTATACAAATATGAAGTAGACCAACCAAAGGAAATCCATCTTTTATTAATCCTTCAATTTGAGTTATTCCATAAGAATTTGGTGCTTTTCTCGGATTATTTCTACGTGGTCTAACAACTTTAGCTTCTATTGCACAAGTTCTATTGTAAAAAATTTCATCTTCGGAATAAGGAATTAGTAAAATGTCAAAATCGCCTGGTTTATCATTCTTATCAAAACCAAGTTCTTGTCTTAAAATTTCAAAACCAAGATAAAATCCTTTATACTTCGCAAACTCGTCATAACCTACAGGTCTATGAATTAAATTTGAGAATAAATTAAAATCTAACTTTCGGTCTTTTTTAGATATTGACAACCTTTCAACAAGTTCCTTTTCTGACAATATTTGGTCGTCTAAATCAATGTTTCTTAAATCTAAAAAATCCGAGTCTGTCATATAATATTGTAGCTAACGTCCAAATTGTTTTTAACCCACAAAATCGTCCTCGTTTTTAACGAGGATGAAATGACTAGGGCGATTTAATCGCCGTTTTATGATCTATTTTGGTACAAGCGGCACGCTTGCATCAGCAAGGGTCGTTTGCACCAGCGAAAGAAAACTATACATAGTTAGATAGTTAATTCTCATTTACCTGATAGTTTGGTATTTTATAATTCATCTTTAGCCAGATGTAATAGTCTTCAATATATTTAGGGTTAAGATGTTGAATTATTTGCTTTCCTGTGTTTGATAATTGATAAAATTCCGGATAATTAATTTTATAATTAGTTTTATGTGTTGGTTTGAATCTAATTTGTCTGTCAAAATATTGCAATGCAAAATCCTTTTTTTCTGGATTTTCAAAGCTTTTAATCATATCATTTGGTAAAAACAACCCTAAATTTTGAAGGGTTTGTAAACTTCCGAAATCAATCCGGATAGAAGTTAAAACTGGCTTTAAATCCTCTCGCAATGAAAAAACCCCTTGAGGTATTTCATAATTATTAATACACAATGAACAAATTCTTTCAAATAATTCTAATTCTTTCTTACCAAGCATTTTGAGAGTTTGAAGGGTGCTCATGGAGTAGATACCGGGATTATTATATTCTCCTGCAATAATTTTCGCAACTAATTCCTGCATTTCTTCATTTGAAATTGTCTTGGCATGTTCAACTGTATTCCAAAAAAAGTCATTGTCCATTTTAATATCATTTAGTTTACCTTGATCAATGTACTTTGCACTTTTGGTTGCAGTGTCAATCAAATTAGTTGTATGTCTCAAATTCTCTATGTATTGTATGCCAACTATACCACTTTCTTTTGCTTTCTCATACTCGTCATGAATTAATTTCTTTCTTACTTCCCCTTCAGCAGACCACTGGCTTATTTTAAACCCAGTTATTTTATCAATAATTGTCGTAAAGAATGGGGTATTTGCAACTTTACTGGCATTATCTATTGCCGTTGTTAATAAAACAGGATCTGTCATTTATCTTTAGTTGTTTATAATTGGTATGCATCATAAACCTACCATTTTTGCACAGATATCTGCAATAGCATTTTCTCCACACTCGTCCTCTACCAATATTGTAAAACTTACACTATTCATTTTAATATTATTAAAATAATTGGCCTGTTTTTAAAATATTATCAATCTCAATAGTCTTTCTCTATCTGTATTTAAAGAAAAAGCAAAAATCATTAGACAAATTCAAATTGCCTGTTAAATTTCCTATTTTCGTAAAACGCCGTTTACCATCTTAAGACGATACATGAAGCAAACTGAACATATAAAGCAAGACGAGGATAGCCAGCAAGGGCTATACAGGCCCCAATTCGAACATGATTCCTGCGGAGTCGGCTTTATTACCCATATTCATGGCCATAAATCGCACCAGATCATAGCCGATGCCTTAACCACGCTCGAAAATATGGAGCACCGGGGCGCCTGCGGCTGCGATCCGGAAAGCGGCGATGGGGCCGGCATCATGCTGCAAATTCCCCATGAGTTTTTCATAGAAGAGTGCATCAAATCAGACATTCAGCTTACCGAACCGGGGCATTACGGCGTAGGAATGATCTTTTTTCCCCAGGAAGCCACTGCACGGGAAACCTGCAGAGCGGCCATCAACCAGGCAGCCGAAAAATTAGGCTTTGCTGTTTTAGGTTATCGCCAGGTGCCGGTAAATCCTGCCGGAATCGGTGAAACCGCCCTATCCAAAGAACCCCAGGTAGAGCAGGTATTCATCAACCGCCCCGCCGCAATCAGCAATACAGAAGATTTTGAGCGGAAATTATACGTCTTGAGGCGCTTGATCACCACGTTGAGCAGCGAATCAGACATTTTCTATATCGCCTCGCTTTCCTGTAAAGTACTCGTCTATAAAGGACAGCTGACTACCTACCAGGT
>JANWIB010000055.1 GCA_025450155.1 Sphingobacteriaceae bacterium | reverse complement strand
CCATTTTATCGAGTTCTATTCCGCCAAAAAAGATGGGCGTATATATGGGGATTTTCAATTTCTTTATTACGTTTCCGCAAATTGTTAATGGCTTTTTCGGGGGATTGATTGTAAAAGAATTTTTTAAGGGGCAGGCCATTTATGCATTGGTATTAGCAGGGATGTTTATGATTTGCGGAGCCATATCGGTACTCTATGTTCAGGATAAGCGGGATATAAAAATTAAATAGATTTTTTGTTGGTGAATTTCATACTATGAAAAGAATTATCCTGTAGAGCGTTTAGCCATTTCAAGTTATTTGCAAGGATTTAAAGATTTCTATCCCCGAACAAATAAAGCTAATTAGTTTTTCTAGTCTTGAAATAGCGCCGCTCTTAAATCCTTCTCTTTCTACTATTACACAACCTGCGTTTGATATGGGTATTCATGCCGGTAATTTGTTATTTAAACTATTCGGAAAGAAAACAGAACATACTGAAATCGTTTTAAAATCAGAACTAATAGAACGCAATTCGCCCGGTTAAACTATCTGGTTTTGTAAACAGGTTTAAATGTTACCGGGCCTAAATTCTTTTTAAATAAACTATCCATTTCGGCGGCCGATAACATAGCTTGTTTGGAGTTTTTTATAGAAGATATTTTGGGATTTAGTAAAGTAAATACAATGTTGGGTTCAATCCAAGTTATGCCCCTTATGGCAAGCTGGTTATTTTTCCATTGAGGATTTGTAAACGTTAACGTACCCGATACAATGGTATTACTTTTAGATTTTGCAGCCGTAGAAAGCCAGATACCATGCACAGAACCATCGTCAACATGATTTAAAATTTCAATGCTAATATTCTTTGGCTCAAATGATACGCCTTTATAAAGCTTACTCAACCCAATAGAAATGCCTATATCACCATTTTTATAGGTTTTCGGATTAATAATTCGAATGTTTTTTAATTCATCCAAAGGGTTGTTAGGTTCAATATCAACACCTGCTCTCGGGTCAATCCGGTCGGCATATTCGCAATACATATTGATTACGTTAATGTTAATGCCTGTAATAATAGTCAGACCGTTTCTTCCAGCCTTCGTTATAAATGCTTTATCAATCAATATATTTTTAGGCGGTGTGTTATTATATGCACCAATATAAATGCCATCACCCCAGGTTTCTTTTACTACCAGGTTAATAATAGAAATATTGTTCCCGCCATTAATTGAAATGCCGATACCGTGTTCGCCTTCAGTTCCTAAATGGGTATACCTGTCCCCTTTAATAACCGGATTTATCAAAATCACATTGGATGAATTCTTTAGATAAAGCATTTTATATTTTCCTAAACTGGAAGCTTTTAACCTGATTTCGGATCCTTTTTCAAATAAAATCTTTTTGTTGGAACCTATGGATAAACCCTTGTCATTAATCAGAATAGGAAAGGCAGGGAAGATCAAATCATCGTGCTTGTCGAGCGCCATTTGGATGTAAGACGTATAATCAATAGAACCATTTTTTACGTAGCTCTCAGGCAGTGCATTTTCTATTTTATAGCCTGATTTTCTTATGGCATCAGCAAGCTGCTCGGTTGTTTTAGCAAGGCAGGAAACAGTAATAATTAATAATGTAATGGTATAACATAAAAATTTCATATGCTAAGCTTTAATCGGTTAGATTAGATTTCAGGATAAAATCAATAAAGAGCTTAAAATGTTTTACTCTACCCTTAGAAATTACTTAAAGGAAAATATAAAGCCAGAAAAGAACAGTTAGCAGAAAGAAAAGAGATAGATTTTTAACTTAATTGAAAGAGGTAACTCTAAACGGGTATTTTTGAGGTTTAGTATAATTATCAGCAATTTTTTTGTAAAAAATAGAATTAATACTACCTTTAGTCGTCCGCTATCGCGGATAGTTTTTAATCTTCAAAAAACCTCTTGATTTTTCAGGGGGTTTTTCTATTACTATTCATTGCTTTAGCCAAAGAATAAATACGATAATAATATAGCGCTTGTCATACCAACTGCATCAGCAATTAAGCTCGCAGGAATAACATAGCGGGTTTTTTTAATACCAACAGCGCCAAAATATAATGCAACCATATAAAAAATGGTATCTGCCGAACCATATAAAACACTGGATAAATGTCCGATAAAGCTATCTACACCAAAATTTTTCATATTATCCAGCATCATTGCTCGTGCTCCGGACCCGCTCAAAGGTCGCATAAAAGCGATGGGTAATACCTCGGTAAAGCGAGTGTCCATATTAAAATGGCTAAAGAACCACTTAAAGCCATTAGTAAGATAGATTAATGCTCCTGAAATGCGGAACGCACTGATAGCAGCTAATAGAGCCACTAAATAGGGTATAATTTTTACCGAGGTTTCAAATCCCCCCTTTGCTCCTTCAACAAAAGCATCAAAAACATTAGCTCTTTTTCGTAAGGCCCCCAGTATAAATAAAACCGGTATGGAAAATAAAATCAAATTACTAGCAACCTTAGAAACTTCACTGATTTCTTCTTTAGTTAAATAAAACTTAAAATAACATACTAATAAGATCACTAAAGATGTTAACCCTGCCAGCCAGCTAATTACAACAACATTCAATAAATTAATTTTTTGTTTCACAGCTACTACCAATAAACCTACAAGGGTAGCTACATAAGTAGCAATAATGCAGGGAATGAAAATATCGGTTGGGTCTTGCGACTTCAATATGACACGTTGCGCAATGATACTGATGGGTAATATGGTTAAACCTGATGCATGTAACACCAGAAACATGATCTGGGCATTTGATGCTGTTTCTTTATCTGTATTCAGCTCTTGTAAGCTGCCCATGGCTTTTAAACCAAAAGGGGTAGCGGCATTATCTAAACCTAAGAGGTTAGCAGAAAAGTTCATCATCATATGCCCCCCGGCCGGATGATTTTTTGGCACTTCTGGAAATAGTCGGTTGAAAAAAGGCCCTACGATACGTGAAAGGAAGTTAATAGCTCCTGCTTTTTCTCCCACCTTCATAATACCTAACCAGAAAGCCATTGTGCCAGACAATGGGAGTGCAATATCCATTACTGATGATATACTAGAACTGAAGATACCATCAATCATTAATTTGAATATTTCAGTATCACCAAAAAAAATTAATTTGATCAGACCTATTCCAAAGGCGATGACGAATAGTCCAATCCAAATGTAATTTAGAGCCATTTTTAACTAATTATAGAGTGTAAATTATCAATATTAATTCAAGGCTTGAATTTAGATGTTTTTACGGGTAATCTTACCATTTTTAAACGATAAAATTGTTTCATTCTCTTTTTTTACGGTTAAATCGGCCAAAGTCTCTGGTTCAATATTGTTTTTTAGAACGATTTCTGTACCCCGTAAGTTCAGTTCTTCGTATCCGTAAAATCCGGTAAGATCTCCGGCATCTTCAATTTTATAAAGAATTTGCAACTTCTTATCACTATTTAATTCTTCCTCGGCAGTCAGACCAATATCCATATGGTATTCTATATCATCTTTTCGTAAGGTGCAATTACGAAGGATGATATCGAAATGCCTTTTACTGTTTTCCGGAATAAGGAAATATTCTTCGGTTGATTGTTTGCTGTAATTATTTAAAGCAATTCGCTCCAATCCGGATACGATGGCACCAAATACCAGTTTACGATTAAATTGCTTCTCTCTATCGTTAGTATAACCACCCGATTCAATCAGAATAGTACTTGTGCCGCAGTTCTGGAAATTATCTCCGAAAGCACGTGGTTCGAATTCATCATTAAAACGACCAACATGACTGGGAATAAAGGCTTGTAATTCCTTATTTATTCCTGTAATAACCTGTATGGCTTTTAAACGAATCGTGTTAATGGTGCAAGATTTATCAAAAGCCGGTGCAAGTAAAGAAATAGTAGCAGGATTGCCGGTATTTCCGGCAGACCATCTTATCGTTTGATCGTGCAGGTTAAAGCCGAAATGTGGCTCAATTTTATCGCGTAAGCTTCTTAATATTCTTCCTTCCGGACTTTGTTGATGATGAAAATCTCTGTTTATATCAATCCCTTGAGCATTTCTACGGGTAAATACTTCAGCTCCATCGGGGTTCACCATTGGGAGAAAATACAATGTACATTTTTCCAGTATTAGCTTTTTTGTATCATCAAACTTATCTGTTTTAAGAAAAAAATTAAACAGGTCGAATAAAGCCATTGTTGCCGTTGGTTCATCGCCATGCATTTGGCTCCATAAAAACACTTTTGTTGAACCTTGTCCGGTTTTTAATAAATAAAGTGGTCGATTTTTAAACGATTCGCCAACTCTTTCTACTTTAAATAAATTGCTTTTTGAGATTTGCTGAATCAATTTTTCAATATCACGATGATTGAAAAAGCGGCTTTTAATTTCTTTAGCCTTATACTCTTCAAAGAGGTGAAGTATTTCAGAGATAGTGCTCATCATAAAAAACCCGGATTTACCGGGTTCTGCTTATTTCTTCTTTTGTTGTGGCTTTGCCTGTTGCTGACGCATGTAATCTTCCATGCGTTGTTGAAATTTTGATTTTTTCTGAGCTTCCGGCTTTTGTTTATTCTCTTGTATTTGTGCGTGTATTTTATCATCATTTACCATTTGACGAATGATGAATTGTTGCAAGAAGGTAAGCATGTTGGCACAAAAATAATAATAATTTAATCCGGCCGGATAGCTATTTAACACTCCCAGGAAAATAATAGGAGAGATGTAACCGATGTATTTCATCTGTCCGGTAGCGCCGGAAATCTGGTTGTTAAAATACGTATAGATTAATGTAGATACCGTCATGAGTAAACACATTAAACTGATATGATTTCCGATAAATGGAATATTGAATCCTAAATTGATGAAGGAGTCGTAGGTAGAAAGGTCTTTCATCCATAAAAAGCTTTCCTGGCGTAATTCAAACAAGTTAGGGAAGAAGAAGAAGAAGGCCATGATAATGGGCAACTGCAAAATCATCGGTATACAGCCTCCTAATGGATTTACCCCTGCTTTTTTATAAAGTTTTAAGTATTCCTGCTGCAATAATGTGGGGTTATCTTCGCCTACCTTGGCTTTGATTTCGTCCATCTCTGGCTTTAAAATACGCATTTTAGCCATAGACATGTATGACTTGTAGGTAAGTGGAGATAGCACCACTTTTAGCAAAATAGTTAGTATAACGATGATTAAGCCATAATTCCAGTTAAATCCTTTAAGGAAATTAAATACAGGGATAACAGCAAAACGGTTAATCAACTTCAGTGGGCCCCATCCGAGGTCAACCTGGCGTTCCAGATCGTAGCCTTGGGCTTTTAATGTGCCGAATTTATTGGGACCGAAATAGAATTCCATTGGGTAAGAACTGACTTCCTGACGGGTGAACGGAAGCTGCATTTTGGCTGTAAATGTTTTCACAACACTGGTATCGGGGCTGGTAGTTACAGAAAGTGTTCCCTTATCGAAACCATTTTTTGCAATCAATACGTTTGAAAAGAAATGCTGTTTAAATGAGATCCATTTTATTTTTCCGTCTTCGCCCAAATCTTTCTTTTCGTCTTTTGAGGTGCTTAAGTGATCAACCTCGTTATCCGCATGGTTAAAATAGGCAGTAGAATAACGTTGTTCACTTTTTAAATCCTTTTCTTTTTGTCTTAAAACAGCATCCCAGTTTAAAGTGAGTAGTTGCTGGTCGGCAGCTACAACATCTTGCATTCCCTGTGTTTTAATAGTGAATCCAACTTTATAGCTTTCCCCTTTTAGTGTATAGATATAATCAATGTATTTTTTTTCAGAATAATTTAAACGAAGGGTTACGGAAGATGAATCTGATTGAGCTACATTTAGCGAAGGGGCAGAAGGTATAAAATACAGATCATTCGTATTGATGTGCTTTCCAGCGGCGTTAAATTCCAATCCAAATTTATTTTCATCGCCGCTAAACATAACCAAAGGTTTTCCGTCATATGTTTTAACTCCTTTCAGTTGGACCGATTCAATACGCCCACCTTTGGTGTTGATATTAACTTTTAAGTGTTCGTTTTCTAAGGTTACTACGCTGTTGGTGCCAATGTGGGCGGCGCCAAAAGGGCCTTTTACCAGCGATGAATCAACAACCGGGTGGGCTGTTTGTGGTTGATTGTTGAAATTTGCAGCTGGGTTTGTTTTTTCTTTTGTACGGGCAATAGAATCTTGAACCTGTTTTTCTCTTTTGATGTCCTCTTCAGAAGGCTTTAAAAAATAAGTAGAGCCTACTAAAATGATTAAAATCAAAAACAAGCCCGTGAATGTATTTCTATCCATTATTTAAAATATCCTCTTTTCTTAAAACGATTACTTCTTTCGGCTATTTGCCAAAGAAGCGGCGACAAAGTTAACAAAAAGTGGATGAGGATTAGCAACAGTTGACTTTAATTCGGGGTGAAATTGTGCGCCAATAAAAAAAGGATGATTTTTTAACTCCATAATCTCGACCAGGTTATTCTCAGGATTTATTCCTGAGGCAATTAAACCAGCTTTTTCATATTGATCCAGATAGTCGTTATTAAACTCATACCGATGGCGATGCCGTTCAGAAATTCGGGTTTTACCATAAATTGCTGCTGACTTAGTACCTTTCTTAAGTTCGCAGGCGTAAGCGCCTAATCGCATGGTTCCCCCTTTATTTTTGATCTTTTTCTGTTCCTCCATCATGGAGATGACGGGGTACTTCGTCTTTTCGTCCATCTCGGTGCTATTGGCATTTTTCAACCCAAGCACATTTCTTCCAAATTCAATTACCGCACATTGCATACCTAAACAAATACCAAAAAATGGAATGTTATGTTCACGTACGTAACGTATGGCATCAATTTTTCCCTCTATTCCACGACTTCCAAATCCGGGAGCAACTAAAACACCATGCAGTCCCTGCATTTTTTCGGCGGCATTTTTAGCCGTTAGCTCCTCAGATGAGATGTATTTCAATCTGACTTTACACTCATTCTTTGCGCCCGCATGAATAAAGGATTCGTTTATAGATTTATAAGCATCGGGCAATTCAACATATTTTCCAACCAAGCCGATATGAACTTCCGCGGTAGGGTTTTTTAACCGGCCTAAAAAATCTTTCCAGCTTTCTAAATCGGGTTCATTTTTGTGTGGAAGCTTTAATTTGGTAAGTACCGTTTTATCTAAATGTTCTTTTAACATTAATAACGGAACATCATAAATGGTAGAAGCATCAATCGATTCGACTACTGCACTGGCATTTACATTACAGAATAAAGCGATTTTTCTTTTTATATCCTGGTTCAGGGGATGTTCGGTTCGGCAAACTAGTATATCAGGTTGAATGCCGTATTCCAATAAAGTTTTTACTGAGTGCTGCGTGGGTTTAGTTTTTAGTTCACCTGCAGCAGAAAGGTAGGGCACCAGAGTAAGGTGAATAACCAGAGAATTGCTATAGCCAATTTCCCATCTGAACTGCCGAACCGCTTCAATATAGGGTAATGATTCAATATCGCCTACAGTTCCACCTAATTCGGTAATAACGAGATCAAACTTGCCACTTTCACCCAGAATACGAATGTTTCGTTTGATCTCATCTGTAATATGTGGAACCACCTGAACGGTTTTTCCTAAAAAAGCACCTTCGCGTTCTTTGTTAATCACATTCTGATAAATACGCCCGGTGGTGATATTATTAGCCTGAGAAGTCGGCGTGTTTAAAAAACGCTCGTAATGGCCTAAGTCCAAATCGGTTTCGGCACCATCTTCAGTTACGTAACATTCTCCGTGCTCATACGGATTAAGCGTTCCTGGATCAATGTTGATATATGGATCAAATTTTTGGATGGTAACCCGATACCCACGAGCCTGAAGCAGTTTGGCTAATGAAGCAGAAATAATGCCTTTTCCTAACGACGAAGTTACGCCGCCCGTAACAAAAATGTACTTAGTCATAAGTTTTTTTAAGGAGTTTAAATAAGTGCCTTTTTGTAAGACAATTATTTCGTTTGTACGGGATACAAATATACTGAAAATTTACGTTTTGGTGGCTATTGTTGAGAAAAGAACGATTGTGGAAAAGGGAAAGTGATAATTATGCTTGAGTTCAGCTAAGGCATTTCCTTGCTTTTAACAAACCTTAACATAAATTAACAATGCTTTAACGAAATTTTATTTTCCCTGGGATTAAGTTTGACCATTGAAAAATAAAAAAATAAATTATGAAAAGTACATTAACAACGATGCTAGTATTACTAACTTTTATTTCTTATTCGCAGGAATCGGTAAAGCCAGTCTTAAAAAACAGATTTAAAATTTCTCCATTACGGCTTTTTAGTGAGGATTTTAAATTTGGATACGAACGAATGCTAACTAATAAATTCGGAGTTCAATTTGAAACAAGTATGAATTATGGGAGATCAAATGTTGGATCACCAGAAAATGGAATCTCTATAAGTCCGGAAATTCGTTATTACCCATTTAAGTTTCCGGGTGGCAATATTTATACAGGAATTAATTATTCTTTTGATAAATATACCTATAACATGAATGGATATGTTCAAAGTTTAACCTCTAACAGGATAGGTGTAGGTGCGGGTGTCCAATTCAATGTTCTAAAAAGATTTTTAATTGAAACGGGTGTTAATTATGGTAATCGTTGGACATCCACAAATATGAATACTACCCATGATCAAAAAGAAAATATTGCCTATTCTAACCTAAATAATGGGGGTAATTTTAAAATGAATTTTGGTGTTGGGTATATATTTTAAGCATATTCAGAAGGAATTAAGTCACTTAATTCCTTCTGAATATTGATGAGTTTTTGAACTGGCTTACCTATAAATAATTTCATCATATTCCTTTTCATGTACTATCCGTATTATTGTGGTGTTTTTATATTAAATGATAACTCATGCGAAAAATACTGATTGGTTTAAGCCTGATACTGACCTGTTTTTTTAATAAAGTACAAGCACAATCCCATGACAATGGCTATGCTGCACTGGCATCTATCTTGTTAAATCTGAATGTTGGCTATCAGCAGGGATTTAGCACGAAATCACCGACTTCGCGGAGCGCTTTTGATAGTAATTTAACTTTAGTGCTTTTAAATATCGGATACAGTCATCAGCAATATTATGGCTCGAATGGGTATATTGGACTGGGTGTTGGTACCTTAGCGCAAGCTCAATATGGCTTCGGTTTTAATGAGAAAAAACGTATAGGCAGGTTGCGTTCAGACCTTCCTATTGGGATATTATTTTCAAGTGAAGATAAAGCACTAAATGCTCTTTCTGTTGGGATATTTGCCGAAAGAGATTTTCATCATACGAATCGGGGAAATTCTTTTGGGTTTTCTTTGACCGCTAATTTAGTAGGAGTGAGTCAGTTATTTTCAGATTAATCAGGCGCTGAAAATTTTAAATCCTTGTTTTAGTAAAATCCTGCACTCCGAATACCCTGAAGTATACATCGCCCAAAAAGAAAGGCCGGTATCGTTGTAAGACCCAATATCCAACTAAAACACCAATCAGTATTGGAAATAAGGTGGCTATAGCAACACCATAAATACTTCCTGTAATATAAATTCCGGCAAAATCGGCTGCAATATTAACGCCATTACGAATGGGGGAGTATTTGGGCGGGAAGTGAATTTCTTAATAGGTACAAGAGAAATTTTTCACTGCATTGTTCTTTTATAAGTTTTTTATAGAAACAGTCGCGGGTCAAATATTCTCAATCTCACGAATTGCTACACATTTTCGGATACCCTGATAACATTATTTAATGGTACTTGTATTAAATATAAAAGCATTCCTATGAAAAAGATAGAATGGATTGCGATCATATGTTGTGGGTTGCTTTCCGCATGTAGCAAAGACCCTGTTGAAAAAATTTCACCACAAACTATTTTGAATATTAATCCCGAAAACTATGTCGGAGTAATTAACAATAAATACTTTCCGTTGGTTCCTGGTAAGACATTTTATTATCGCAACACAATTGTTGAAGATGGCGAAACCATATGCCAAGATATAACTGTTTGCGTTACCGCAGACACTAAGGTAATTTTAGGAGTGATCTGCCGGGTAGTGCACGATGTGGTTAAAGAAGATGGACAGATAACTGAGGATACTTATGATTGGTATGCCCAAGACAAGGAAGGAAATGTTTGGTATTTTGGGGAAGATACCAAATCATACGATGGCGAAGGTGGAATAAGTACAGAAGGATCTTGGATGGCCGGAGTGGACGGTGCAGAGGCTGGAATTATCATGCATTCTAATCCAGCGGAACATATTGATGAACCCTATTACCAGGAATATTATAAAGGAAAGGCTGAAGACCAGGCTATAGTATTAGATGTTAATAGTATGGCAAAAGTTCCTTATGGCACTTTCAATAACTGTGTAAGAACAAAGGAATATACCGCTTTGGAACCTGGTGTAACAGAAAATAAGTATTATGCTCCTGGAGTTGGATTAGTGCTTACTGTAATGGTAGAAGGAGGAAAAGAGAGAGAGGAACTAATTAAAGTTACAGAAGGAAAATGAGCTTTGATAGCTGAATCAATATCCGTTTGGTTTTACAAAACCTTCCGTCAATACAGAGACATTTTTAGCAAAATTAATTAGTTCAGGCTCACTCCAATGTTTACCAACTATTTGCACGCCAATTGGTAAACCTTCTTTACCCAACCCCAATGGTATTGAGATGGACGGATTGCCTGAAGCATTAAAACAGACAACATAGGGCCATACATAATTGGCGTAAATCATTTCTTTGCCATCATAACTCAACTTACTTCCCGTTTTGCATCTCTTGTATGCAGGACCAAAAGCTACAGGGCAAATCAGGAAATCGTACTCCTTAAAAAAGTTTTCCCATCGCTGCGTCATTAAACTTCTTTGAAGCATTACCCTGCCATAATGATTTGCATGCATTTTAAAACCTTCGATCATTGGCCTGGTCAGCTCGGGTGAATTTTGCTTAAATCCTTTAAAAAAGCCAGCGAATAGCTGCATTTTGATAATCGCCCTTACAAACCAAGAAGTGCCTTGCGCAATCACATAAGGAAAAAGCCCACCCCAGGTCTTTAAGGATTCCCTATGTAAGGTTTCATCCGGGATTTTTTTCTCTATGATGCAGTTATTTTTTTTCAGTGTTTCGGCCAACGATTTCATGGCTTGGCTGATTTGTGAACTGGTTTCGTAACCAGGCCATCCGTCTGTCCAGGCTATTTTATAGTCACTTAATGAGTTTTTAGAAGGTTGCCGCCAGTTAATGTCTGGACTAGTTCTATCACTTTCATGCGGGCCAACAATAATTTTCCATAGCAATTCCAAATCCTCCATATTTCTGGCTAAGGGACCTGCCTGTGCCATGTGTACAAGAAATGTGTTTGAATTTTTGGGTAATGGAACACTGCCGTGTAGAGGAACGGTTTTTTCTGTTGGCTTCAATCCGTACAATCCACAAAAATTTGCAGGCACACGAGTGGAGCCTCCAAAGTCACCTCCCAATTCTAACGGTGCAAAACCTGCTGCGATGGCAGCAGCTCCACCGCCTGTGCTTCCACCGGGCGAGTAGTCCGTATGATAAGGATTTTTTCCTTCAGGGTAAATATCACCACTTACTTGGTAATCAAGTAAGTTTCTGGGAACGTTGGTTTGCCCTAAAATAATTGCTCCACTCTTCCTGATTCTGTCAACAACTATGGCATCTTCAGGTGCAACAAAATCCTTCAGCATTTTGAAGTTCATGCTGCTCTTTTTATCCTTAATCCAAAACTGTTCTTTTATTGTTACAGGAACACCATGTAGAGGGCCCCTGAACTTGCCTTCTTTGGCCTCCTTGTCACATAAGGCGGCTTCCTGCAATGCTTCTTCTTCAAAAATTGAAATAAGCGCATTTAGCTGATTATTATATTTTTTGATTTGTTCCAAATGCTCTTTAACAATATCAGAACAAGTAGCCTTACCCTCACGAATGAGGCTGGCTAATTCAGTGGCGGATTTATAGATGTATTGAGCCATATTTTGTAAGTATAATCATTTTATTTAAGCAGAATGCAAGGCAAAACGAAAATCATTCCGTTATTCTTTTCGTTTAAGCATTTTCATCATACTTAAACTTTGACTATCTAAATCGTAATTGAAAACGAAGGCATATTGGTATTTGTCTATAATGATTTCATAATTGCTTTGATCAATCTTTTTCGTAGCAATTAATGGTTGTGTCAGTATATTGATAATAGACATAACCCCCATTTCGGAAGGAGATCGCATTTGTGAAAGTGTCACTTGCATCAGGTTTTGAGCTATTTCTATTGGGTTATATGATAAGTACTTAAAGATAAAACGCGGATCATTTAATCCGAAGTCAGTTATGTATTTATTTACGGAAGTATCTTCTGAAAAATGACTCATATCAACCATATTATTAGCATGTTTAGCCAGTTCTTCTTTCTGATATTCTAATCTAGCCTTAGCATTTTGAGTATAACACTGTTTGCACTTGGTGTAAAGGATTGCCAGAGTGTCGCTATGAACAAAAAGATCGTTGATGCTTTCCGGATTCATTTTAATCAGGTCGGGATATAAGCTGTATTTAAATTGATTGAGTTTCACCCGAAACTCTTCGGCCTGTTTGGTATCATAATTGGTTTGACTCTTACCGATAAAAGGTAGCAGAAAAAGTAAGGCTACTAAGGTTTTTTGTATCATAAGTTTCAATATACTTAATTCATTATCAACAATAAGTATTTTTTTCTTCATCTATCTGCTTTGAAGTTACTAAAATCTTTAATTTTTGCTTTCCAGCAAAGGGTTACGTAAAAAATATAGAGTTTCAGTAGAAATTATAGGTTACTATAATCTAGAGTACTTTCTAAAGAATAGTTACCTGTTTTCATCACTTAATTTTTAATAAAAAAATTTGCATGTACTAATTTTATTGGGAACACTTTAATAGATAATTCCGTAAAAGCCCTGTAATGCAAAATGTAGGCTGCTTAATAAAAAGAGATGCGGTATAGAGTGGGTATAAGATATAGGCTTTTGAGCTCCTTACGTGGAATATTAGTACTCCTGATTACTTCTTTATTATTACTAACGAATTCAAAATTCGTTTTTGCTGAGGGAAGTAAGGAGTTGAATGCCAATGGTGGTTATCGTGCTTTTTTAACAAGCACTTTAACTACAAGTCAAAGTAATCCTTTTCCGACTTTAGGAACCGTAAAAGTATTTGTAAGGCCTGGCGAAGTGCTGTATTTAGGGTCTAGTGCTCAGGGAATCGATAATGGAACGATCAATGTCAGGGCACCCGATGGAAGTACCTACACATCTGGTGCAAATCCAACAATTGGTTTAATCGCTAATCGTGCGCAGGAAGTAGCCGGTCCTCTTCCAAATGCCGGGGGATATAATCCCTATATTATACCGGTAGGGGCTACTCAGGGAGGAGTATGGGAAATTGATTTTTTATCTCCCGACTGGTGGAACGACCCTCTTTTGCCCGGTACTAATGATCCAGGGCAAATACTTGCGGCCAATAATTGGGCCCAGAATGATAATACTGCATATATTTCAGCTTTTGATGTCTCTGTTCGCAGCGGTGCGGCGTTTGTTCCTGGCAGAGCCTACATGAATATTTTTAACGGTTATCTAACTGACTTTGATGCGCCCTTTAATCCTATATTTAAAGTAGTTACTAAAGATGGTTATACGTATGACGTAAACAACAATGGACAGGCTGGTAACGCGTTCGCTTTTTTTGTGAATAACAAGGGATTTAGAAATGCTGCTGGTAATGCGACTTACCAAAGCTTTAACTCCAGTACTAATCCTCCTGTTCAGGATCCCCGAATTCCCGATAGTGGCACTGATATTACACATAAAATATTTTTTAATAATCCGGATAATAATCCGATTACAGGCTTGCCCACAACTGCGAATACACCTGGTGGCGGTACAACCTGGTTGCTCAACACACCTCAAAGCCCTACGGTGAGTACGTTTACCTTTACTGGTAAAGAAGGTACTCCCAATATTGCAGGTACCAGTAATTCTGTAGCATCTGCTATGGGTGGTTTTATTGGTTTTACTACCAATCAGATAGGGAGCTATATTATTAACCTCGATATTAATCAAAATGGATCTTTTACAGATCCTATAGACCGAACCCTAATAGGTTCGGCAACTTCAGGTGCAAACAATGTATATTGGGATGGTTTAGATGGGCAGGGAAATAAAGTAACCGGAACTGTTACATTTGGTGCAGGCTCTATGCAAGTGATGTTGCGTGCAGGCGAGGTACATTTTCCCTTTATTGATGTAGAGAACAATCCCAATGGGATGATTATTACACGGACTAATGGTGTAGCTGCTCCCAATGATATTGTCTATTGGGATGATACCAATATTGGCAGTGGAACGAAAAGTCCGGCAAATGGTAGCAGTAGTGCTACAACTGGCCATAGTTGGGGATCAAACACCTATTCCGGTACTGCCTTTGGTAACAATAGGGGGTTAGACACCTGGGCCTATGTAATTAGTAACCCTGTTTTATCTGCCTTAACCGTAGCGATGAAAGAGGCCGACTTGCAGGTGGTAAGTGTGAATAGGAGCAATGCTAATCTAT
>JANWIB010000054.1 GCA_025450155.1 Sphingobacteriaceae bacterium | reverse complement strand
CGACAAAGGCCCATTCAATCGCTTGTTGCCCTCCTAAAGATCCGCCAATTAACACGATAATTTGCGATAGGCCCAACGCATCCGCCAATACCTGCTGCATAGCACCCATGTCTCTTGTGGTGTAGTGTGGAAAAGAAAGATAATAAGGCTGCCCGGTATCTGAGTTTTTACTTAGCGGGTTCGTGGTTCCATAATGCGAGCCTAAAATATTAGGGCAGACAATGAAATACTCATTGGGATTAAACAAATCGTTTGCTCCAAATAAGCCCTTCCACCAGTCAAACACATCAGAATTAGCAGTGAGTGCATGAGAAACCCAGATGACATTATCTTTTTTGTCGTTAAGTTTTCCATACGTGTGGTAGGCAATTTCCAGGTTTTTAAGCCGCTTTCCACTCTCCAGTATAAAGGCCTTCGGGTGTTTATATAGTTGTAAAGTCATTGCTGTTTTCAGATTTTATTGCGTTTAATGAATGGTAGAACCCGGTGAGAGGTAACTTATCCGGTTTTTCAGCCCTTAGCTAGTAGCTATCCGGATTAAGCAGCCCTGCATACTAAGCCGGGCTTGCAAGAATTGAATTAAAATCTGAAAGCTGTTTTTGTTCGTGCGGGAGCAAACGTTTAAATTCTGGATTGATGTAAATGTAATCTTGTTCATGTTTAACAATTTATAGTTTCCGTTACCGGACAGGAATTGGCACCTTCTGCTTTTCAGGGTTGCCAGTGGGTCGAAGAGCCTGTCTCTCGCCACTTCTTTATAAATCAAAAACCAAGGGTTGATGATAGAAATAAGAACCCAAAGGTAAACGGTTTTAAAGAAAATCAAAAATAAAATTTTAAAAAAGTGCATTTAACGGATAAAAAAGGGATTTTATTGGATGAATACGGATAAGTGTATATTTAAAGCCTGCAAGAAGAAAATAACGACTCTTGTTTTAATACCTTTTTAACAGCATAAGCATGACAACTAAATTTCTGTCTATTTCAATCATACTGATAACGATCATGCTTTTTTGCCAGGCACAAACCCAATCCATAACTTTTAACAAGGTTTACCAGGGGACGATTAATGGTAAATTAGAAATAAAGCTGACCCTGCAGGCAAAATCCGGTCAGCTGGATGGAGTTTATTTTGAAGACAACCAGGGCTATGATATTGAACTTTCTGGAAAGATTGATCAGGAAAATAACATCGAGCTAAATGAATTGGATTCGAACGGTGTAACTATGGCAAAGATAAAAGGGAAGTTGATTAAAGATTCGATAATTGGAACCTGGCAAAGCATGAATGGAGACAGAGCGTACCCCATTGTATTAAAAGAAACGTGGTTTAATATAGTTTCTCTACCCAAAACCATAGCAGGTAAGTATGTAATTAATTATGATGAAACATCCGAGTTTTGTAAATGTAAATTGGAAATTCTGATTTCTAAGAGCAAAGGGACTTATTATTATCATATAACATCGGAGAAACGCAATAAAAAGGGAAAAGTGAAGATATCTCGGGATAGTGAAGCTAATTACATAAGCTTTGAAGGACTGATAGGAGATGAAAATGCCGGTGAATTAAGTGGCGACTTAAGCGATGATAGCATTATTATTCAGAATACCGGTAACTCAATGAATTATTATGTACGTCTTTCAGAATGCGATGCCAAATACATTTATCTCAAAAAAGTACACTAAGAAATTGATTACTTTAAATTCAATTCAAAACGAAGGTATTTGTTTTGACTGGCAATATGATCGCTGGGATAGTGATAATGGAATCCACTAAAACTATCCTCCTCGGGACTTAGAGCAACATCATACAGGGTATCTATTCTAACGGCTAACGTTTGATTTTTTTTTATCAGGCTGATGGGGAAAACTATGGGATTCCCCTGTACTTTCCACCCTGCTTTTTTGAAGTAAGTAATAAGGGGCTTGCCGTACATTACAAAATAATCTTCATCCCCTGTAGGCCGGTTATCGTACCTTATTTCCGCTAAGTTTGAAGATGAAAAGCGTATCGTTTTTAGTTTATTGTGCTCATTGAACAGAAATAAGGCTGCAAGCGATTCTTTATCTTCAAAATGTCCGATTTTTAAACCTTTCCAGAGTCGGGTAGGTTCTGTAGCAAGCATTTGTCTTTCTTCTGGCTTATATCCTTCAAAAGGCGAATCGGGTTTGGGTAGTTTTTTTAGTAAACTCTCCGCTGTACTATTCGGGATTGCATAATTAAACGGGAAGTCGGGTCTCTGTGCCCAAGCTATCATAACAGTTCCAAAGAATAAAATTAATAAAATTAGTTTCCTCATAAGCTTAAAGCCTGATCGATATCCAAAATTAAGTCTTCTATATTTTCTAACCCAACAGAAATCCGTAAAAGATTTTGCGGTGTTTTGGTATCAGGCCCTTCTACCGATGCCCGGTGTTCAATTAAACTTTCTACACCGCCCAAGCTGGTTGCCTGCGTAAAAAACTGAGTCGCGTTGGCTATTTTAAGGGCTTTCTTCGCATCACCCTTCACCAGGAAAGAAAGCATTCCACCAAAATCTTTCATTTGTTTTTTTGCTGTTTCATAACCCGAATGAGTCGCTAAACCCGGATAAAATACGTTTTCTACCTTGGGATGTGAATTTAAAAAATTTGCCAATTTTCGGGCATTTTCCGCATGGCCACGCATCCGGTAAGGCAATGTTTTTATTCCTCGAACCGTCAGATAACAATCAAAAGGAGCAGGCACGGCGCCAGCCAACCCCTGAATTTGCCTGACTCTTTCCCAAAGCAGGTTTTTTTCTCTCGTTATTAATGCCCCGCCCATCACATCGCTGTGCCCACCTAAATATTTGGTAGAGGAATGCATCACCAGGTCAGCGCCTAAACGTAAGGGATTTTGAAAAACAGGTGTAGCAAAGGTATTATCGCAACAAACGGTAATATTGTTTTCTTTGGAAATGGATGCAATCGCCTGAATATCCGAAATCTTCAACAAAGGATTCGAAGGCGTTTCAATCCAGATTAATTTCGTGTTCGAACGAATAGCTGATTTGAGAAGGACTATATCAGACAGATTGATATAAGTTATTTCTAAAATCCCCCGGTAAACCTGATTAATTAAGTTCCGAAGTCCGTGATACATGTCATCCGGAGCAATAATATGGCTCCCGGGCGCTAATGATTGAAATACGGCTGCGGCAGCAGCACTACCCGATGAGAAGGCCGTTGCGTCGGCTCCTCCTTCCAGTTGTGCCAACACATTTTCTAATGAGGTCCGGTTGGGATTTGCAGATCGGGTATAGATGAACCCACCTGGGTAATTTCCATCTTCGCCACGCTCAAACGTGGTTGATAACGTTATAGGTTGTATAACCGCTTTAGTGGTTTCATCTAGTTGATTACCAGCGTGTATGGCGATCGTTTCGAGCTTCATTTTTTACTATTGGTTGTTACATTCACAACGAAGTTAACGTATTGATTTAAAATCAAAACTTATTAAGAGAAATAGTATGAATTACAAATTTTTAATCGCAGCAATTACAATCATTTCTTTATTTACGTTAGCTATCGGATGTAAAGAAGCAAAAACAGAAATAGATAACGCTCCACTTATTGACCAATGGAGGTTAGTTCAAATTAGCGGAGGAATTGAAGGCAAGACAACGAACCCTGACGCTTACAACACCACTATTCTTGAATTTACAAAAGAGGGGAATTATATAGAAACAAAAAACGGGCAGACTCAACGCCAGGGAAAATACAGCGTATCAAAAGGGCAGAGTATTTATACTCATCAGAGGGCTTCACTAATTAAATTTGAAGGTTCTTCCACCGTATCTTCTTTTAATTTTAATACTAAACGCGATAGCCTTTATTTGAATGACGAGGTTTATGACGGCTTCACTTATAGTTATGTGCGGCAGTAATAACCTATCTGGGATAATCCATTAAAAACAGTCTCTCAATTTTGCAATAGGGGTATGGTACTAGTTACTTTATCCCTATTTTTGTGAAAAGCTTTTTAAATGGACGCTGAAAATAACCTCCAGGTACTTCTTAACTATCGTGAACTTGATCCTACACTTAAACTTATTGTTGAAAAAGTAAAAGAAAATGAGCGTATTTCTTTTGATGAAGGCGTTTTGTTATATGAAAAAGGTGAGCTTCCTTTTTTAGGAATATTGGCAAACGCGATACGGGAAAGGCTTCATGGTGATAAAACCTATTTCAATCGGAACTTTCATATTGAACCTACTAATCTTTGCGTGTACGATTGTAAATTTTGTTCGTATTCCCGTTTAATTAAGCAACGTACAGAAGGTTGGGAATATACCATGGAGGAGATGCTGGATATCGTTAAAAAATATGATAACCAGCCGGTTTCGGAAGTGCACATCGTTGGTGGTGTTTTACCACAGTACGATTTAGATTTTTATGCAGAGCTGTTTAGAAAAATACATACACACCGTCCGGATTTACATATCAAAGCATTAACTCCGGTTGAATATCATTACATTTTTAAAAAAGCGAAGATAGATTACGCTACAGGCATGCAGCTGATGAAAGAAGCTGGCCTGGATTCGATACCCGGGGGAGGCGCCGAAATTTTTCATCCTGAAATACGGGAACAAATAGCAAAAGATAAATGTACTGCTGATGAATGGTTGGCTATCCATGAAGTGTGGCATCAATTAGGAATGCGATCCAATGCGACCATGCTGTATGGCCATATTGAACAATACCATCACCGGATAGATCACATGGAACGCTTACGTCAGCTACAAGATAAGACAGGAGGTTTTCAAACATTTATCCCTCTGAAATTCAGGAATCAGGATAACCAGCTATCGCATATTCCGGAAGTTTCGGTAATTGAAGACCTGCGTAATTATGCCATTTCTCGTATTTATCTGGATAATTTCGATCATATTAAAGCGTATTGGGCTATGATAAGCCGTAGTACGGCTCAGCTTTCTTTAAATTTCGGAGTGGATGATATTGACGGCACATTAGATGATACTACAAAAATTTACTCCATGGCGGGGGCTGAGGAACAGCATCCGGCAATGAGCACGCGGGAACTCGTTGAACTGATCCGGCACGTAGGCCGGCATCCTATAGAACGGTATACACTTTATAACGTGATTACTGATTATAAAACCTATCAGTTTCCTGAAGAAGAGAACATACGATTTTATCCATTACCTGTCGTGAATTAAGTTCCTGCAAGAGCAAATACTTATGGAAAAAACCTTATACATTATTCGCCATGGCGAAACCGATCTGAATAAAAAAGGCATTGTACAAGGCCGGGGAGTAGATACCGATATCAACGAAACGGGAATAAAGCAGGCTGATGCGTTCTATAAAACGTACCGAAACGTTCCTTTTGATAAAATTTATACATCCACATTAAAGCGAACTCATCAAACCGTAGCGAAATTTATTAAAGATGGTATACCCTGGCTACAATATCCCGGGCTTGATGAAATGGCTTGGGGAGTTTTTGAAGGACAAGAGGCTACAGAAGATGTAAAAGCAGCGTATCTTAATATGATGTCCGGTTGGAGTAAAGGCGATCTGCATTTGAAGTTTGAGCGGGGAGAAAGTCCCTTGGAAGTAAAAGAGCGCCAGATGAAGGTGCTGGAAAAACTGATAGAAAAAAATGAGGATAGAACTATTTTAATCTGTATGCACGGGCGAGCCCTGCGCCTTTTTCTTTGTTTGCTTACGGATACGCCGTTATACGAAATGGAAAAATTCCCACATACCAATACCGTACTCTATAAAATTCATTATGATGGAAATAAATTCCATATTATGGATTCAAATAATACAGACCATTTAAATAGCATTCATAATCTTGGCGAATAGATACAAAGTTTCCGCAGTTTCTTATACCAACACCAAACCTTTTGTTTATGGCATACAGCATTCGGGTTTGGCAAAAAAAATAGAGCTAAGTTTAGATACTCCCTATGAGTGCGCAGCAAAATTAATTGATAATAAGGCGGATATAGGTCTTATACCGATTGCAGCCTTACTTGCTATACCTAACTACCACATTCTATCAGATTATTGTATTGGAGCTATTGGAGCGGTAAATTCTGTATTTATATTTAGCAATAAACCTATTGAAGAAGTTAGCACACTAAGACTTGATACGCAATCCAGAACTTCGAACAAGTTGGCTCGGATACTGCTTAAAAATTACTGGAAATCGTCTCCTGAAATTACAAAGGGAAATGCTGACGCTTTTGTAGAAATTGGTGATCGTACGTTTGGAAAGAAGGATAAATATCCCTTTGTTTCTGACCTTGCTGAGGAGTGGATTAAATTTACGGGCTTGCCGTTTGTTTTTGCCGTTTGGGCTTCTAACAAACCAATCCCTACCAATTTTATCAAAGAATTTAATACCGCGTTAAAGTTTGGATTAGATCATCGTGAGGAAGTAATTTCTCAGTTAACTGCTCGTGAAGATTTCGATTTGCATCATTACCTTACGCAACAGATTGATTATAATTTAGATGATAAAAAAATGCAGGCATTGAGTCAATTTTTAGAATGGGTTAAAGTATTATAAGGACATGAAAAATTTCAATTGGACTACGTTCACCAGGCGAATTGCAGTAAAATCAACATTGATTGATCTTTATGATGCTTGGACAAAAGCTTCAGAGATAGAAAAATGGTTTTTAAGCCATGCAAATTATTTTGATTTAGATAAACATCTCGTTGAGAAAAGCAAGAATATTGAAAAAGGATTTACTTACGAATGGAGTTGGTATTTATATGATATAGTTGAAAGCGGAACCATAACGGCTACTAATGGAAAAGATTTTATTCAATTTACCTTTGCAGGAGAATGTCTGGTTGATATTAATCTTTCGGTTCAAGGTGATGATGTTATAGTAGAATTAACACAAAAAAATATTCCGACAGATGATGATTCCAAACAGAATATTCGACTCGGATGCGATTCGGGCTGGTCATTTTTTCTGGTAAACCTAAAATCTGTATATGAAAGCGGACCTGACCTGAGAAATAAAAATCCTGACTTGAAAGGAATGGTTAATAGTTAGGAGTTGGCTCTAATGCATTTGTTTTTCTTTACATCCCTATATATTTAATAATGAGACTTCTTTTGTCTATAATTTTTATTTCTCTTTTAGTAACAAGTGGGATGGCTAATAGAAAAACAGATTCAATTAGAGTAAATACTATTCACTCTGATACCACAACTATTATAAGTAATACTAACTCTGAAATAACAGATGATTTTAATCCTGGTCTTGGTATTTTTGCATTCATCTTTTTCTGTATCGTCGCTTTTTGTATTGGGGCTGGGGCAATAGCGGCATTCATTCTATTTGTGCTTGTTTCCATGAGTATTGTATCGGGTTCGGTTATTGTAGGCTTATATAACCGGTCGTTTACCAAAGGATTTAAAACTTTTTGGTTATCAACACTTACTGTTGGCGGACTTGGTGTAGGCCTTATCGGTATCTTTGTGATCAATTGGATATTTTACTTACATTTCACTATCATTCAATTACTTGCAATAGGTGTCACTTGTGGACTTCTTAGCGGTATCATTCTTGGATTAATTTCTATTAAAATAGCCCGAAAATTAATTTCGTATCTAAAAAGCAAACAGCTCTAAGAAAATCTTCATTAAAGTAGGCACTGGAATCTAAATAGCCCGAACTGGTGAGGTCTATAAAAAACAAAAGCTACCTTGATAAATCAAAGTAGCTCTTGTGAGTACCTTATTTTAATTAATGAGGTTCAAACTTGATAACCTGGTTTTTTATCGGTTTTAATGTTTTAAGATAGGCATAAACTGCTTCTAAATCACTGGTTTTCATTTTACCAAGCATTGTCCAGGGCATAACCGTTTGAAAATCTTTAGGACCAACATTCGTTGGTTTATAAGAACTATCGGCATACACTTTAAACCGGGCAACGAATTGTTCTTTAGTCCAGTTACCAATACCCGTTTCAGGGTCTGGAGTAAGATTTGCAGAGAATACCGTTCCACTTGGTAGTGGAAAATCTCTACCCCCACCAAATTCCATTCCTTTTATTATCTCGCCTTTCTCAGCCTTGGTATGACAGTCTATACATCCTCCTGCATTTACAATATAACCGCCATAAGCTATCCGGTCCTTTTCAGAAGGGATTTTACCTAATTGAGCTTTAGTGGGTATGGTGTTTACAATAAAATTTACTGGAAAATCTAATTGGCGTTCGTGTGCTGGGGATTCGAGCGGTTTGAATGTACGAATGTAGGCAATAATTGAATAAATATCTTCTTTATCCATCTTTCCATAAGCTGCGTAGGGCATAACAGGGAATATTGCGGAACCATCTTTTTTAACACCTGTTGTAATTGCCCGGAATATTTCTCCATCAGTCCAATCCTTTAAATTAAAAGGAGTGAGGTTTGGTGCGTAAAATTCACCAGGAAATCCCATGGTTCTATCAAATTTCTCCCCATTGCCACCAACTTTAGAAACATCTAAGGGGCCGGAAAATTTAGACCAATCACGAGAAGAATGGCAGCCCATACATAATGTAACATGGTTTGCAAGGTATTCACCTCGTTCTAAACGTTGCGGAGTAATCTCAACCTTAATATCAGGTGCATCTCCAACGTTTGGAAGTCCAAATTTCACATAGCTCAAAAGCGCTCCTATAGCCACAATTAGAACTATAACAACAATGACAATAATTTTTACAAATTTTTTCATTCTATTTTCTTTATTTAAATTCTAAATGAACCTGCAGATGACATCATGTAAATTGTCATAAAACAGTCATTTTCTCTCCAAAAGTATAAAAATCTTTCTCATCAAAAAGACAAACAAATCATATTTTTTCTAATACTAACTTAATTGCCTGT
>JANWIB010000053.1 GCA_025450155.1 Sphingobacteriaceae bacterium | reverse complement strand
TTGACAAATAATTCGAGGAATATTTTTTTCTGGAGAAACTCTTCCATGTCCTTACGGGCAAAAGTACCCACTTTCTTCAGCATTTCGCCACCTTTGCCAATCAGGATATTTTTTTGCGACTCGCGTTCTACAATGATTTCAGCGCTGATCCGGTTAATTAGTGGTTCTTCTTTAAAAGCGGTAATAATTACCTCTGTACTATAAGGTATTTCTTTTTCGTATAACTTGAATATCTTTTCACGAATCATCTCCGAAACAAAAAAACGCTCATTCCGATCAGTCAACGTATCTTTTTCATAAAAAGCCGGATGTTCCGGGAGATGATCCAGTATAAAATCGAAGATGGCCTGGATATTGTGTTTATGAAGAGCGGATGCAGCAAAAATTGCTTTTGGATGTAATGTTTCCTGCCAAAAATCAATTTTTGCTTTAATGGCTTCCTCGGTTGATTTATCAATTTTGTTTATGATCAGTGCTATAGGGGCCGACGCTTTTTTCAATTTTTCAATAACATCGGTTTCATCATACCGCTCATTAATATCCGTTACCAATAGAAGAACATCTGCGTCTGCTAACGATTCGTTCACCACAGTCATCATCGTTTCCTGCAACCCATATTTGGGTTGAATTACGCCGGGAGTATCAGAAAAAACAATTTGATAATCATCTCCATTCACCACTCCTAAAATACGGTGCCGTGTGGTTTGCGCTTTAGGGGTAATGATGGACATTTTCTCGCCAACCAAGGCGTTCATCAGGGTTGATTTTCCTGCGTTGGGTTTGCCAATAATACTCACAAATCCGGCCTTATGCGACATGAAATTTTTTTAAAAAAAATATTTGGACTGCAAAGAAACGAAATATATCTTTGCAGTCCAATTTAAAAGCAATGGAGATGCGTCAGAAGGGCTTTAAATTGTCAAAAGTGCGGGGTGGAGCAGTTGGTAGCTCGTCGGGCTCATAACCCGAAGGTCGTCAGTTCGAGTCTGGCCCCCGCTACCAAAGGGATTAGTTTAGCTAGTCCTTTTTTATAAGGCCCGTTCGTCTAGGGGTTAGGACGTTAGATTTTCATTCTAGAAACAGGGGTTCGATTCCCCTACGGGCTACTGCAATAGCTAAAGGCTTCGCACATTGCGAGGCCTTTATTATTAGCAATCATAGAGAAAACAACCTCTGTGATTTACAAATCCAATACCATTATATTCCCGTTTAATTCAGTAGTGGAAAGCCTGTGTTTAAATCCTGCTTTTAAAAGATAAAACTATCTGTGGTAATTTATGGTTCCTATGTAAGTGGAAAAGCATATTTATGAAACTGGTTTGATTGGTAATTGTGCTTATCTGGCACATGTTCATAAAAATACTAATATTGTTTGGATGTGCTGGCCCCGCTTTGATAGTGATTTTATATTCGGAGGTTTATTAGATACAAAAAAAGGTGGCGAGTTTTCTATTCTTCCGGCGGATGAATACACTTCTAAGCAGTATTACCTGGAAAATACCAATGTGCTTTGCACCGAAATAACCTGTAGCAATGGCCGGTATCGTATTATAGATTTTGCCCCGCGTTTTTATCAGTTTGACCGGTACTTTAAACCATTAATGCTTATTCGTAAAGTAGAGTTATTAGATGGGAATCCACGCATAAAAGTAAAATGTAGGCCGGTTGGCAATTATGGCGAGAGAAATCTTGATATTATTCCTGGCAGTAATCATATAAAATACGTTGGATACGAAGAAAAAATGCGTCTTACGTCCAATATTCCGGTGAGTTATCTGTTAGAAGGTCATTATTTTGTATTAAATGAAACCAAGTATCTTCTGCTTTCCTATGGTGATGTATTTGATGCTCCATTAATTAGTACTGCTGAACATTTTCTAACCGAAACTATTCACTATTGGAGACTATGGATAAAGCACTCTACCATTGCCAGCTTCCATCAACCGCATGTTATCCGCTCCGCTTTGACTTTAAAAATTCATCAGTATGAAGATACAGGAGCCATTATTGCAGCTAGTACGACAAGTCTTCCCGAGTCAGATAAATGTGGCCGGAATTGGGATTACCGTTATTGTTGGTTGCGAGATACCTATTATGTTATCTCAGCTTTAAACCATATTGGTCATTTTGAAGAGATGGAAAAGTATTTTAGTTATGTTAACGATATTTCCGTTTCTGAGGGTTTCAGGTATCAGCCCTTGTACAGTATAACCGGACAGAGAAATCTGCAGGAAAAGACGGTTAACCTGGAAGGATATTTAGGGAATCAGCCAGTAAGAATAGGAAATCAGGCCTCGGAGCATATTCAGAATGATATTTATGGCCAGGTAATGATTTCTTTATTACCCTTGTATGTGGATTACCGATACGTTTACCGTGAGAGAAATGATTCTGATAAATGGATAGCGTATGTATTGGATAAAATAGAACGGACTATTGATGAAAAAGATGCCGGGATATGGGAGTTTAGAAATATTGCAAATGTTCATTGTTATAGTAATTTATTTCAATGGGCGGGCTGCGCTGCCGCGGCAAAAATGGCAAGAACTATCGGGAATGCAACTTTGGAAGAAAACGCCTTGACTTTACAAAGAAAAGCAGCTAGCCATATCGAAAGTTGTTATGATCCAGTAAGGAGGGTCTATACCAATGCAACCGGAAGTAAGTACCTGGATGCAAGTACCCTTCAACTCATTATGATGCATTACCTTGATCCTGCTTCAGATCGGGCAAAAGATCATTTAAAAGCATTGGAAGCAGAGCTGAAAACACCCAAAGGTCTTTTTTATCGTTATTTACATGAAGATGATTTTGGTAAACCTCAAACTACGTTTCTTATTTGTGCTTTTTGGTATGTGGAAGCTTTAGCAGCTGTGGGGCGCATAGATGATGCTGTCCGTGAGTTTGAAAATCTGTTACAATACGCTAATCATTTACTCTTATTTAGTGAAGATATTGATGAAGCAACGGGAAGCCAATGGGGAAATTTTCCCCAAACTTACAGTCATGTGGGTCTGATGAACGCAGCGTACCGGATTGCAACCAAATTAGACCGTCCCTTATTTGTGTAAAGGATTTAAGTAGAAATGGTACTCCCCTTTAAAAAAAGCGATTTCAGCAACTGTCGTGCTTCTATAAAATTACGGAGATAATATTTAGCTGCCGAAACATTACTACTAATTTTAATGGTAATGGCATCTTCGGGTAAAGCCCTAAAAATGTCTTCATCCGTATGATCATCGCCCAGAGCCATAATATAATCATAATCTTGTTCCTCCAGCCAGTTTAAAGCGGCTTTACCTTTGTTTACTTCCACATTTTTTATTTCAATTATCTTATTGCCCAGCAACAGTTGCAATCCTTTATCGGCAATAAAATAGCGCAGATCACTTGACAATTCATTAGCCCGAAGTTCGCCTAGTCCGCGTTCTACTTTGCGGTAATGCCAAACTAACGAATAGCTTTTTACTTCGATAAAAGAACCTGGGGTTCGGTCTGTAAACCGTTCTAATACCGGAAAAATATCTTGTTTCCAGGCATCTGTTAGGCCGGGTATTTTATACCATTCTTCGTCGTATTTTTTCTGCCATGCACCGTGTTCCGCAATAATATCTAAGGGCAAGTGTCTAAACCAATCTTCTAACGTTTCATGATTACGGCCACTAACCAATACGAGTTTATTTGCCGGGTCGGCACAGCAATTCTTCAGCATCCCCAAAAGGTCTTTATCCGGGGAGGCCAGGTTAATATTGGTATTAAATGCTACCAGCGTACCATCGTAATCTAGAAAAATAATACGTCTTTTTGAGTGCATATATTTTTCTTCTATCTGTTGTTTTATTCCGGATCCTACCCATTTTGCTTGCATGGATTCCCGAAATTGCTTTGCTTCTTTGAGTCCGTTCATATAGATTTTAACCCAGTGCCTGATATTAAATTTGTCAACAACTTCCCGCATTTGCTTCATGCGTCGTTGCTGCTCTTGTTCAGGCATGGTTATCGCTTGTATAATAGCCCGGTATATCTCTCCGATATTGTTTGGATTAACAATAATAGCGTCTACCAACTCTTTTGCTGCTCCAGCCATTTCGCTTAATATCAATACCCCGTTATTGTTGGTGCGGCTGGCAACGTATTCTTTACAAACCAGGTTCATGCCATCTCGCATAGGCGTTACCAGGCATATATTAGCTATGCTATATAAAGCGCTTAATGCTTCCGACGTAAAGGAGCGGTAGTAATAATGTATCGGAATCCAGTCTAATGTTCGGTAATACGCATTTATATTTCCTACTACTTTATCAATTTCATCCTTAAGGTCTTTATACTGAGGAACTGTATCTCTGGAGGGCACAACAATCATATAAAACACTACTTTTTCCAGGTATTTCGGATTTTTATCAAATAGTGAATGGATAGCTTTTAGCCGTTGCAATATCCCTTTACTATAATCCAGACGATCTACAGAAAGAATCAGACTAACATGACTAAAGTTTTTTTTTAGGGTCTCTATTTGGTCCATTACCACTTTTGTATGTGTGGCATCTTCAAATTTTTTGCTATCAATTCCCATGGGGAAGGATTCTGCAACTACCGGCCTTTCATTAATAGTAATGATATTCGAAGAAGTTTGTACAGGCAGCAGCCTGCTGGCAGAACTAATAAAATGTCGAACATCGTCATAGGTATGAAATCCGACCAGATCTGCACCGAGTATCCCTTCCAGTATTTCGACCCGCCAGGGGATTAATCGGAAAATTTCTAAGGATGGAAATGGAATGTGCTGAAAAAAACCGATGGTAACATCTGGCATTTCCTGTCGGATCAATCCTGGTAGTAATAATAATTGGTAATCATGTATCCAAATGATATCGTCTTCTTCTATTATTTGTAATACAGCTTCTTTAAATTTCTTATTTACTTTTTTGTAGGCATGCCAGTAGGAATCAACATAATGTGCATAGGATGGGAAATAATGAAAAATTGGCCATAAAATCTCGTTCGAAAAACCTTCATAATATAAATTGATCTCATTCTGGGTTAAAAAAACGGGCATCAGGCTAAGTTCGGCAAGTTTGTCTTTCACTTCCTGCTGTTGTTGCCCTTCTAAAATTTCTATGCCAGGCCAACCGAGCCAAATGTTATTCTCTTGTCTGTAAATAGAGCCTAAACCTGTGGCCAGGCCGCCTTCGCTCGAAGTAAATTCAAATCCTTCCTTCCATTGCAGTATTTTTACGGGAAGCCTGTTTGATATGATAATTGTTTTGCCCATAAAGTTATTTGTACTATTTAATTAAAGCATTAAACAGGCATCGGGTTTTGAAAAAGGTAGTTTCCTTGTGCTATATTAATTATAATAACATACACTTTTAGAATATATCAACCACTCCCGGATTTTGTTTGGGACATTTTTTATCACGTATGCCCTCCTGCAACAGATGACCCAATTGTGGAAAAAAGACTTATTTGAAAGAGGGTTATTGGCACGGTATTGGTTAAATATCTGTCAATCAATACAATGAAAAACGTTAATGCGCTTCAAATGAAACCAGACAAAACTCAATCAATTAAGAAATGGATCAATAATATGGGGTTTAAATTATCCCAATCCCATTTGGTAAACCGGCGGTCTAAAAAAATTAATTATTACACCTTGGATAACTTTGGCGTTTATGAAGAGATAACGTCAGCTAAAAATTTTAAAGAGTCTGGATCAGAAAAGAAAGAACAAAAGTTTTTTTCATGGAATCCGTGGGGGATTGAATTTGAAGTTAATTCGGTGCGGGATTTGAGCAGGGCTTATGCCGAGTTTTTAAAATATAATCCCGATGTAGCAGTTAACTAAAGTACGTATTCTATTTTTTATAAACCTTGCCTCAATCCTGGGGTAAGGCTTCTAATTTTTCAGCCAGCACCTCTGATATTTTTTGATAAGATTCATAGCTCCACCCGGCTACATGAGGGCTTAAAAGTACTTTGTTATTGTTGATCAGGTCAGAAAACCATACTTGTTCTTGCAAAGCCGGGAATCGTTCTATTTCCAGTACATCTAACGCTGCTCCAAGTATTTTTCCACTGTTTATGGCTTTTAAAATAGCCAAAGTATTTACAATCTCTCCCCGTGCCGTATTTAAAAAGAAAATAGGTTTTTTGAAGTGAAAAAGGTATTCCTCATTAACTAATTGTTTTGTTTCTCGGTTCAAAGGAATATGTAAGCTTAATACATCGCTGTGTTTAACAAGTTGTTCCATACTCACTTCGCGAGCGAATTCATTCGTAAAGCCGGTTTTGTATTTATCATAAGCAATTACATCAACTTCAAAGCCTTTTAATTTGCGAGCAAAAGATTGTCCCATAAATCCATAACCAATTATTCCAACGGTTTTCCCTTTTAATTCATAAGCCCGGTTGCTTTCTCTATCCCAAATTCCTTTCCTAATCTCCATATCGCCTTTTCTGAGATTATTCATCAACGACAAAAGCATACCAACAGCGTGTTCGCCAACTGCGTTATAATTCCCTTCAGGGGCATTTATCAGTACGATTCCTTTCGTTTTGGCCGCGGCTTCGTCAATATTGTCCATTCCAGCTCCAGCCCGTGCAATAAACTTTAATTGGGATGCTGCATTAATCACTGCGAGATCTAATCGGAACTTGCTTCTAATGACTAATCCTACATAATTTGAAATGACGGATAGTGTATCGCTTAATGTAAACTCCGGGTGGTAATCAACCCTGTATCCCAATTTTTCGGCTTTTTGCTGAAATGCCGGGTGAAGGTCGTCCACAATTAGAATTTTTTTCATTCTTCGAATTTTTTCTGAATGATTAGCCGTGTTATCTATTAACGGCAATTTTATTAGTTAAACTTATAAAATCTTCTATACTTAGCCGTTCGGCCCTTAGCTCAAGCATCGGTTCATTTCCAAGTTTTTCTTTATTGATTAAAGCTGAAAGTGCATTTCGTAAAGTTTTGCGCCTTTGGTTAAAACCGGCTTTAACTACCTTCCAGAATAATTTTTCATCGCAGTTCAGTTTTTCTACCGTGTTTCGGGTTAAACGGATAACAGCCGAGAGTACCTTGGGTGGGGGGTTAAAAACGCCGGCTTTTACTGTAAATAAATACGATATATCATAATAAGCCTGTAAAAAAACACTCAATATACCGTATGCTTTGCTTCCGGGTTGAGCTATACATCGTTCAGCCACTTCCTTCTGAAACATGCCCACAACCTCAGTCACCTGATCTCGATTATCTAAAACTTTAAAAAGAATTTGCGAAGAGATGTTATAAGGAAAATTTCCAATAATGCAGAAATTGTCTTTGAAAATATCTTTAAAGTTTAACATTAAAAAATCACCATGAATAAGCCTATCTCCTAGTTGGGGATATTTCTGTTGAAGAAATCCAAACGATTCCGCATCTAAATCAATGAGATGAGTTTCAAAGTCTTCTTTTTGGAATAAAAAATCTGAAAGAATACCCATTCCCGGACCTACTTCGAGCACCTGCTTACAATTGGATTGAAGGCTGTTGACAATTTTGGCGGCAATATTTTTATCAGTTAAAAAATGCTGGCCCAAATGCTTTTTGGCTCTTACAGAATTCATTTTTAGAAAGAAAGTGCTGCAAATTACGCAAACTTTACCCTTAATTCGGGAAGATTACAAATCAAAGTATTTAATTTGTAACACTTTTTAAAAGTATCCACTTCATGAGCGATAAAATTAAAGTTGGCATTTCTATAGGCGATGTAAATGGTATAGGGCTTGAAATTATTATTAAAGCACTGGCAGATCATGCAATCCTGGAATACTTCACGCCAATTGTTTATGGACATACCCGCGTTGTTTCCTTTCATCGCAAGGCGCTATCGTTGCCTGAATATAATTTTAATGTGATTAATAACCCCGCACAGGCTAATCATCAACGCTTAAATATGATTAATTGCTGGGAAGAAGATGTGAAAATTGATTTGGGCGTTGCCAATGAAACAGGAGGAAAATATGCATTGCTGTCTCTTGAACGGGCTATGAGTGATCTGCTATTGGGAAGTATTGATGCTTTAGTTACCGCTCCAATTAATAAGCATACGATTCAGAATGAAAATTTTAATTTTCCCGGGCATACCGAATACATACAATCCAAGGTAAAAGCGCAAGATTCGTTAATGTTTTTGATTGGGGAGGATGTAAAATTGGGCGTAGTTACGGGGCATATTCCAGTTGCGGAAGTAGCTAAATCAGTTACTAAAGAAAAAATACTATCTAAGCTGCATTTGATGAATGAAAGCCTGAAAAATGATTTCTGGATACAAAAACCCAAAATTGCCGTGTTGGGTTTAAATCCCCACGCTGGAGATAACGGGTTAATTGGAAAGGAAGAACAACAAACAATTATTCCTGCTATTGAAGAGGCTAATAACAATGGAATTTTTGCTTTTGGTCCATTCGCAGCCGATGGATTTTTTGCCAATAACGCTTATTTGAAGTTTGATGGAGTTTTAGCCATGTATCATGATCAAGGTTTAATTCCCTTTAAGCATATGGCGTTTCATAATGGTGTTAATTATACAGCGGGATTACCGGTAGTTAGAACCTCTCCCGATCATGGTACCGGATATGATATTGCCGGAAAAAATGTAGCCTCAGAAACTTCATTCCGCGAAGCATTATTTCTGGCAGTAAATGTGGTGAAGCGCAGGAGAGAGAATGCAGAACTTGCAGCTAATCCATTAAAAATAACCAGGCTATCTAAAGATAGGGATTAGAATACGTTCAAAATCTGATATTCAAAAAAACTTTCAACAGTAAATTATTTTTATCTAACTTTGCAGGCTCAATTGTCGTGCTTTGAAATCGTTGCAGCAATATCGGATACCCTTTACAGGGTTAAAAATAGGAAAGCATAACTTTGATTTAGAAGTGAACGAGGATTTTTTCCAGGAGTTTGAATATTCGCTGGTAAAAAATGGAAAGCTGAAAGTAGCGTTGGAGCTTGATAAGCAAGAAACTATGTTAATCTTGCAGTTTCATATCACCGGCGAGACATTTCTTACGTGTGATGTGTGTGTGTCCGAATTTCCAACCTCAGTGAATATTCAGGAAAGACAAATTGTAAAATTTGGACCGGAGGGTACAGAAGCAGATACAGAGGAGATTTTGGTATTGAATAAAAATGATCATGAAATCGATATCTCTCCCCTCATTTATGAATATGTTAATCTGGCTGTGCCTTACATTAGTCGTTGTGAAGATGTAGGCAATACACGCTGGTGTGATAAAGAGATGATACAAAAGCTGAACAAGCTTTCCGGTAGCGATCAGGAGAACAGAAATCAAGATGCAGACCCGCGTTGGGAAGCACTTAAAAAAATAAAAAACAATTAATTAAAAGGAAGAGATGGCACATCCAAAACGCAAATTATCTAAATCCAGAAGAGATAAAAGAAGAACACACTATAAAGCCGAAGCGCCAACTTTATTTACCTGCAAAACCACAGGGGCAGTGCATTTGCCTCACCGTGCATATAATGTTGATGGCAATTTATATTACAAGGGTAAATTAGTTATTGAAAATACCTCCATCGCGTAAGGTTTTTTCTAATTGATGAAAATTGGCTTAGACATAATGGGCGGAGATTTTGCTCCCAAAGCAAACATTTTGGGAGCAATTGCAGCCTATCAAAGCCTGGAGCCGGGGCAAAACCTGGTTCTTATTGGCAATAAAAAAGAAGCACTGCCTTTTTTTAATGCGCAGGGCTTTAATCCTGAACATTTCGAATTTATTCATACCACTGAAGTAATCGGAATGGGCGAACATCCCACCAAAGCGATTACACAAAAGCCCGATTCAAGTATCAGTGTTGGATTCCAATTATTGAAGGAAGGAAAAATAGACTCTTTTGCATCCGCGGGCAATACCGGAGCAATGCTTGTTGGGGCTATGTTCAGCGTTAAAACAATAGAGGGGGTTATCCGGCCCGCCATTGCAACCAATGTTCCTAAATTAAAAAGTGGGTATGGCATCCTGTTAGATGTGGGTGCTAACGCCGATTGTAAACCCGATGTTTTACTTCAATTCGGTATCCTTGGAAGTTTATATGCAGAACATATTTATCATGTAAATAATCCTAAGGTTGCTTTGATGAGTATTGGAGAAGAAGAGGAAAAGGGTAATATGCTCACACAGACCGCATTTCCCTTAATGAAAGAAGCTAATGCGTTTAATTTTGTTGGAAATGTTGAAGGCCGGGATCTTTTTAATGAAAAAGCAGATGTAATTGTATGCGATGGGTTTACCGGGAATGTGATATTAAAACTGGCAGAAACTTTTTATATCTTAACACTGAAAAAAGGATTTAAAGATGAGTTTTTTGATCGTTTCAACTACGAACAATATGGTGGAAGTCCTATTTTGGGAGTAAATGCTCCAGTCTTGATAGGGCACGGTATCTCAAGCCCGGAGGCAATAAAAAACATGATTCTTTTATCAAGAAGTATGATTGAATCCGGATTGATTGATAAAATCAAGTCGGCATTCAAATAATCTCAATTATATGCAAAAAATTTACGCTGCCATAACAGCGGTTAATGCTTACGCACCCGAATACATTTTAACCAACCATGAATTAGAAACCATGGTGGATACCAATGATGAGTGGATTACCGCCAGAACGGGCATTAAAGAGCGCAGAATATTAAAGGGAGAAGGACTAGCTACATCAGATATGGCCGTTCATGCAGTCAATGGCCTCTTAAAAAAACGTGGAATCGGAGTCGAGGAAATTGATCTGATTATTTTTTGTACCTCTACTCCCGATATGCCTTTTCCAGCTACAGCAAATATTTTAGCAGGAAAAATAGGAGCGGCGAATGCCTGGGGCTTTGACTTGAATGCTGCATGCTCCGGTTTTATTTTTGGCCTTACCACGGGTGCTCAATTTATTGAATCGGGTAAGCATAAAAAAGTATTAGTTGTAGGTGGCGATAAAATGTCATCCATAGTAAATTACGAAGACCGGACAACTTGTATTCTTTTTGGGGATGCTTGTGGAGTCGTTTTATTAGAGCCCAGTACTGAAGGGTTAGGTGTAATG
>JANWIB010000052.1 GCA_025450155.1 Sphingobacteriaceae bacterium | reverse complement strand
TAATGGGCAATTAAAAATACCAGTTTATATTTTTCCATTTAAAATGACTACCCAGAATTGTAAAAACTATAAAGAAAAGTACAAAGGAAAAGAAGATTTGTTAAAATTTTGGGATAACCTAAAGGCGGGATTCGACAAGTTTGAAAAAGAAAAGAAGGAACTAAAAGTTTCTATTGATAATAAGGGAGATTATTTATTTTAAATGAGAAGGATACGAAGGAATACTTTTTTCATATTAATATTTCTTACTCTTCTGTGGAGTTGCAATATGAAAAATAAACATGCTGAGAAAACACTAAATACAAATCAGCAAGGTTTTATAGCGAATAATATTAGCGAGCTAGCCAATGCTGATTTGGATAGTGTTGTGATTTTTCAACTAATGAGAAAATCAATATCAGAATATGATCGTAATTTATTAATTAGAGGAAAGCTAAATAAAGCTGAAACGGAGAAGTTGTTGTACTATTTAACCAATAAAAACAACTTTTATGGAGGCACTCCAGCATCATTTGGGTTTACAGCGGAAATCGTTTTTTATTCTCACGGTAAAAATAACAGGATAAAAATAGCCCCCGATTCGTATAAGGTTATGCAAGAAGACTTTGACATCCCCTATAACCGGGTTGAAATCATCAAAGAATTGGGCGGTGCGGCCTCTTTTCCTTTTATTAAAGAGAATTTTGCCCTTTTTTTGAAGAAATTAGAGGAGAAATATTTAGAATAAATCGCCAACAAACAACAAGTAATCTATCATAAACCTAATAAAATCATTATGCAAATAAAAAGAACAGCGACAGCACATTGGGAAGGCACAGGAAAAGAAGGAAAAGGAAATCTTAGCACACAGAGCGGTGTATTAAATCAGGTTCAATACAGTGCCAACTCCAGGTTTTCCGAAGGAATTGGTACCAACCCCGAAGAGTTGATCGGTGCTGCTCATGCTGGTTGCTTTAGTATGAAATTAGCGTTTAATCTTCAGGAAGCTAATATCATACCCCAAAGTATTGATACGAAAGCCGTTGTTATTTTTGAAAATGGAGCAATTCCAGAAATTCAATTAGAAACAACCGTGAAAGCGAATGGCTTAACAGAAGAAAAATTAAACGAACTGGCTGCCCATGCCAAAGCCAACTGCCCCGTGTCCAAATTATTAAATGCAACCATTCATCTTAACGTTACTTTATTATAATTGGAGATATTTAATTTTAAAGAGCGGAAAACGGGATTCGAACCCGCGGCCTTCAGTTTGGGAAACTGATGCTCTACCAACTGAGCTATTTCCGCTTGATGTTATACTAAATTAGTAAAAAATGCCAGTTATACTACCTGTAAAAGATAAAAATCCTGTTTGGGGAAACGAATGCTTTATTGCTCCAAATGCCACATTGGTTGGCGATGTGGTGATGGGCAATCATTGTTCTGTCTGGTTTAATGCGGTGATCCGAGGGGATGTCAACTTCATTAAAATTGGCAATAATGTAAACATCCAGGATGGCGTGGTGATTCACGGTACCTATCAACGAAACGGTACAACCATTGGAGATAATGTTTCCATTGGGCATAATGCCTTGGTTCACGGGTGTATTTTAAAAGATTATGTCCTTGTTGGAATGGGCGCTATTGTAATGGACCGGGCTATTGTTGAGCCTTTTTGCATTATAGCAGCTGGATCGGTAGTGTTGGAGCACACCATTTGCGAATCGGGATTTATTTACGCCGGAACTCCTGCTAAAAAAGTAAAAGCCCTTTCAGATCAGCAACGTGAAATGCTTAAACAATTACCCAAAAACTATATCCTATATTCTCAATGGCTTACTTCGGAGCAGGAATTGTAATAGTTTCTTCCAAATCCCAATTGGCCCGTAGCGTAATTTCTTTTTCATAGTTCCAAATTGCTTCCGGTTGTTGCTTTTTATACACGTTACCCGTATCCCATTTACCATTTTTATTGACATCATAAACTATTCTGAGATAGTAAGTTCCTGTTGAAAAAGTAGTATAATTTAATTTTTGACTTTTCTTTAGGATATCTTCTCGGAGTATTTCATTTTTTCCTCTTAGTAGTTGTACAATATAATTTTTTGTGTTGTCAGGCACTTTAACATCTAAGGTTAGATTTCCATAATTATCTTCGTTATCCAAAGTAAAACTTAACGTTCTTGACTTGCTTTTTCCTTCAAAATCATTCAGGAATGCGTTGTCGCTCAATTCGAGAATATAATCCCGTTTGGATTTCCAGGGATACTTTATAATATATTTTCTAAAGGATGTGGTATCTTTTAGAATTTGCGGGCGGCGTGCAACAGAATCTTCTAATAATTTGATTTTGGTTTCATCAAATCGATTTACAGGAGCTGAAAAAGTAAGTACCAGATCTGTTGCAGGTTTTAAGGTTTTGTTCGATAAGTTCTCGCTTATGGTAATGATTTTTTTGTAAGTATCTTGTTTACTTCGCCTCAAAACAACAGTATCAACATACTGCTTACCATTTTTTGCGGCTACTGTTAGCGAATCAAAAGTCATTTGGGGCAACCAGATCATAGCCGTATCAGCCTTTTTATTAAATTCTATGAACTTTTTGCCATCAAATTCGGACGGTTGAAGTATTTGTACCGAAGGCTGTTCCATTGGTTTATTGAAGGTTAAGAATATTCGGCCATCATTTTCTATTCTTCTATCCTGTATGGTAACGGTTGCGGGTTCGCCCTGAAATACTTCCAAATTAATTCCGGTTACGTTACCATTAAGAACAATAGAATCTTTTCTAAAACCAATAGCCTCTTTGGGCGAATTATAGATACGGTCGCCCCCCTGTTCTTTAAGCGCATAAATCCGGTAGGTATCTGCTCTTAAATTTTTGAGGGAATAATTTCCGGATGAATCTGTGCTTGCAAAAATACTTGCCCGCCGCTTGCCGAAAATAGAATCTTGTTTGGTTGGAATAATAAATACGGTGGCATCCAATTCCGGTTCCTTGGTTAAAGAATTGATAACGGTTCCGGATATGGATAAGGAATCAATCACATTTCCGGTAGCAAAAACGTAGCTGTAATTTTTTAATACATTTCCTTCGTTATAATCTACTATAGCCTTTCCAAAATTTATGGTATAGGTGGTATTCTTTTCAAGAGTATCCTGAAATTGAATGAGGAGTATATTTTTTCTTACTTTAAACAGCGGCATCTTTTCCATGAAGGGCGAGGTACTGATTTCTTTGAATTCGTTACTTAGTTTTATAAATTCATTAAGCTGTAGCCTTACTTCTTTGCTTGTGAAATTTCGTGTCAGATTTTTTGGAGTTTCTTTTACTATTAACGGTGCGATAGTATCTTTTGGGCCACCGCTTGGAGTCTGCATGCTGGCGCAGCCTGCGAGAAATGAAGAAAGTGTTAAAATTAATAAGCAAAAATTAGGAATTTGATTTAAGCTTATTTTCGTGCTTTTTAAACGCATTTTGGGTTTTTTGAAACGCTATGCCTAAATTTTTAAAATAACGGCTCTTATCAAATGTATTAAAGCCATTGTTCTGTTTATATAACTAATTGATTTTTAATTAGTTAAAATTATTTTGATACATGAACCATCAAAACGGAGATATCTGAAGGAGAAACCCCCGAAATCCGGGAAGCCTGTCCGAGCGTTCTTGGTTTTATCTTCATTAGTTTTTCCCGTGCTTCTTTTGAAAGCGAAACCAATTGGTGATAATTAAACTCCGGATTAATTTCCTGGTCTTCCATCTTTTTCATTCGATTTACTATTTCTGTTTCCTTTTCAAAATAGCTTTCGTACTTCACTTTTATTTCAGCCTCTTCTATCGTTTCTTTCGGATAGTTGTTAAGCAACGCGTCAAGTTTGGGATTTACTTTTCTTAATTCCTTTACATCTACTTGAGGTCGGGTTAGTAACTGAAATAGCTTTACGTTTTGAGCCAAAGGCGAAGTGCCGATATCTTCCAACCATTGATTTATTTCGCTTGCTTCTATTGAGGTGTTTCTAAGGAACTCAACAATTTCATTCGATTCTTTCACTTTTTTGTTTACTTTTTCAAGTCGCTCATCAGTTATTAATCCGAGTTCATGTCCTAAAGGAGTCAATCTGATGTCGGCATTATCTTGTCTTAATAAGAGTCTGTGTTCAGCTCTCGAAGTAAACATTCGATAAGGCTCTTCGGTGCCCTTTGTTACCAGGTCATCAATTAAAACCCCAATGTATGATTCCGACCGCTTCATAATCAGCTCATGCTTATCATTTATTTTCTGATGCGCATTAATGCCGGCAACGAATCCCTGACATGCCGCTTCTTCGTACCCGGTTGTTCCATTTATTTGTCCGGCAAAAAATAGATTTTTTATCAGCTTTGTTTCCAGGGTTAAATCCAGTTGCATGGGGGGGAAATAATCGTACTCAATAGCGTAGCCTGGCCTAAACATACGGGCTTTTTCAAATCCGGGTATTTGAGTTAAGGCTCTATATTGAACATCCTCTGGCAAAGACGTGGAGAAACCATTCACATAAATCTCTATCGTATTCCATCCTTCGGGTTCTACAAAAATTTGATGACGTTCCCGTTCGGCAAACCGGTTAATTTTATCTTCGATAGATGGGCAGTAGCGTGGGCCCAAGCCCTTAATTCTCCCGGTAAACATCGGAGATTTTTCAAAGCCCTCTTTCAGTGTTTCGTGTACATTCTCATTGGTGTATGTAATCCAGCAGCAGCGTTGTTCGGTTGAGAGTTCAACATCGGTAAACGAAAACCTCCCTCTTTCTTCGTCTCCCCATTGTTCTTCCATTTTAGAATAATCTAAACTACGGCCATCTACTCTTGGCGGTGTCCCAGTTTTCATTCTTCCGGATTCAAAGCCCAGCGCCATTAATTGTTCTGTTAGTCCGGTAGCTGATTTTTCGCCAGTTCTTCCTCCGCCGAATCTTTTTTCTCCGATGTGGATCAGCCCGTTTAAAAACGTTCCATTGGTGAGCACCACCGCTTTTGATTTTATTTCTATTCCGAGCGAAGTTTTAACCCCTACAACCTGATCCCCGTTTACAAGGAGCGAGCTTACCATTTCTTGCCAAAAATCAACATTGGGAGTTCTTTCCAGCATTAATCTCCATTCTTCCGCAAATCGCATCCGGTCATTTTGTGTCCGGGGGCTCCACATGGCCGGACCCTTTGAACGATTGAGCATTCTAAATTGGATCGTACTTTTATCTGATACAATACCCGAGTAACCACCCATGGCATCTATTTCTCTTACAATCTGTCCTTTGGCTACACCACCCATAGCCGGGTTGCAACTCATCTGTGCAATGGTGCCCATGTTCATGGTGACTAATAAAACGGAAGAGCCTAAATTGGCCGCCGCTGCCGCTGCTTCGCATCCGGCGTGACCGGCGCCACCTCCAATGACATCATATTCT
>JANWIB010000051.1 GCA_025450155.1 Sphingobacteriaceae bacterium | reverse complement strand
TGGCAAGCCGGAGGCAAATGGCAATAAGTTCCTGAGCATCAAGAGCTGAAAGCTGTTTTTTTAAGTCTGTTAATTTCTCGCCCTGCATTAACGGATTGATTTGGGCAGTAAATCTAATTAATTACTTTTGTCGGATTATAAACTTCCTCTTAGATGAAATTAAAACAGATTGGACTCCTTGCAATAATTACGTTCTCTATTGCCGCAATTCTTACTTTTCTAAATTATTATAACATCGTTGCAATTCCGCATGGTGTGCTGCTTTTTTCAAGATGGTTAGCTATTGCGGGGCTGTTTTTATATGGATTAAAAAAGAAATCCCTTACCACCTGGATATTGATCTCTATGGTGATTGGTGCCGAAATTGGCCACGATTACCCGGAAATTGGTATGAAGTTGCAGGTACTTAGTAAAGTGTTTCTGAAAATGATTAAAACCATTGTTGCTCCTTTATTATTTGCAACACTGGTTTATGGCATTGCCGGGCACTCGGATTTAAAACAAGTAGGCCGGATGGGTTGGAAATCTATAGTGTATTTTGAAGTTGTAACTACTATAGCTCTGTTTATTGGTTTGGCAGCTATTAATATTTCTAAGGCTGGTGTGGGTATTAAACTTCCTCCGGGGCCAAAAGAAGAACTGCCTCAAGTAGCATCCCAATCTTTAAATGATATTATCCTGCATATTTTCCCGGAGAATATGGCCAAATCTATTGCAGAAGGACAGGTTTTGCAGATCGTGGTTTTTAGTATCATTTTCGGTATTGGATTAGCTATGGTTCGTGAAGATAAACGCATGCCTATGCTAAAGTTCACTGAAAGTCTGTCAGAAGTGATGTTTAAATTTACCAACATTGTGATGTATTTTGCACCAATCGGGGTGGGTGCCGCCATTGCTTATACAGTCGGCCATATGGGATTGGGTATTCTGGTAAACCTATTCCAATTGCTGATTACCTTATATGTTGCACTTTTGGTGTTCTTATTTGGTGTGTTGCTTCCAATTGCATTAATTGTTGGTGTACCGATTAAAAAGTTTTTGCAGGCAATTGCAGGCCCGGTTTCTATTGCGTTTGCAACTACTAGTTCTGAAGCAGCCTTGCCGAGAGCAATGGAGAATATGGAGAAATTAGGTGTTCCACGTAAAATTGTAGCTTTCGTTATGCCTACCGGGTATAGCTTTAACCTGGATGGAACAACCTTATACTTATCATTAGCAGCTATTTTTGTGGCACAAGCTGCAGGTATACCTTATTCTTTTGGTCAGCAGTTATTGATTGTATTTACGCTGATGCTGACTAGTAAGGGTGTGGCAGGAGTGCCGAGAGCTTCGTTGGTGATTTTGTTGGGTACCGCCGCTTCGTTTGGAATGCCGGTTTGGCCTATATTTATTATTCTTGGTATAGATGAACTGATGGATATGGCCAGAACTTCGGTAAATGTTATTGGAAACTGTTTGGCTACGGTAGTAATTGCTAAATGGGAAAAGGAGTTTAAACCAGTTAAAGAGTTTGAAGAGCCTGAATTAATTGAATCATGAGCGACAGATTTAAAAAGATATTTTTAGCCTTAAGTATTATTGTCCCGTTTTTATTGTATTGCATTTATTATTATGCCGGGATGATTAAAAATGCACCGTATAAGTTTACAGAATTTGAATCTCTTACGTTTAAATATGGTTTAGATGATAGCCTGATTAATCAATATGATTCTAAAACGGGCAATTACCAGTATGTAAACGATCGAGATTCTTTAGTGAAAGCACATGTTAAAATAAGTAAAGATGACCTCCTTTATCTGCATCGAAAGGCTGCTGATTTAGGTTTTTGGGATTTTCCAGAGCAAATTATCCCTTCAGATAAGACAGCTAAAACCAGTAAGTCTCCACGCTATTATTTAGAGTTTAAGTATAAACGAAAAACGAAGCATATCCTTTTCGACCTGAATTACACCGATGATCCTAAATTGAAAGACGCTGCCCGGGTTTTGATTGAACAGGTAAACCGTACGATTAATGATGCAGAGGATAGAGGAAGGAAATAGGCAGAGAAAATAATCCGGAGAGATGATTCCCCGGATTATAAATGAGGACTAATTTTGAGAGTGGAGTGCAATACTATTACCCTCGGTATCCATAAAAAATGCCATATGCCCTATATCATCGCCAATTTTAGTTTTTGGCATAGTGATTTTTCCACCTGCTTTTTCCACTTTTGAAAGTGCGTTTGATAAATCTGGATTTCCATTCAAATAAATCTTAACGCCATCCCGGCTGGGTTTATGCATATCACTTTGGCACAAAGCACCAGATGCTTTTCCGCCGCCGGGTGCATAAGGGAAAAACGCCATTTCCATCCCCATCATGTTTTGTGTTTCCATTTTAATGTCAAAAATGGTTTCATAAAATTTTTTTGCCCGGTTGATATTTGATACTGATATTTCAAACCAATTGAGACTGTTTTCGTTAGTTTTCATTTTATTAAAATTTTAGGTTCGCAACAAACCTATAAATTTTTTTATAATCAAATGGATGAAAAAGCTATTTTACAGTTCTTGCTGATGGCATTACATAAAATTTCTAATTTTAGTCGCAGCTAAAGTCAAATCTAAACCTGATTGAAGCGGAAAGCCCGCAGGAGTGTGGCGATGAGGACTTGTAGTGGAAAGCAGGGCTGAATGAGCTATAATGTGCTGCTTTTGATTTTCTAAAATGTCATTTTTTGCTTTGATTTTGAGCTTTTGACTTTAAAAAGTTAATTGCTATATTTGCACCTCATTTAAAAAAATTATTTAACAATGTACGCAATAGTAGATATAGCCGGACAGCAATTTAAAGTTGCAAAAGACCAGAAGCTCTTTGTACACCGTTTACAGGGCGATGAAGGCGCTAGTATTGACTTTGACAAGGTGTTGTTAGCGGAAGATGGTGGTAAAATTAAAGTAGGTGCGGGTGCACTGAAAGGCGCTAAGGTTTCGGCTAAAATCGTGTCTCATTTAAAAGGTGACAAGGTGATTGTTTTTAAAAAGAAACGTCGTAAAGGTTACAAAAAGAAAAATGGCCACCGCCAGCAATTTACCAAGATTGAGATTACAGGAATTTCTATATAGTTCAGAGTAAAAAGTTAAAAATTAAAACTGGATTACTCCGGTTTAAAAAAGATAAAAGAATATGGCACATAAAAAAGGAGCCGGTAGTTCGAAAAATGGCCGCGAGTCGCACAGCAAGCGTTTAGGTATTAAAATTTTCGGAGGTCAAACGGCAATTGCAGGAAACATCATCGTGCGTCAGCGTGGTACTAAACACCATCCGGATAAAAATGTAGGTATTGGCAGAGATCATACTTTGTTTGCCTTGGTTGATGGTACAGTGGTATTCAAAAAGAAAGCAGATAATAAATCGTACGTTTCTGTTCTGTTGGCCGATACAAAGGTTGCCGAGATGCCCAAGAAAAAATTAGTTGCCGAGCCTGTTGTTGAAAAAACTGTTGTAAAGAAAGTGGCAAAGCCGGCTGTTGAAACTAAAAAAGTTGCTGTTAAAACCGAAAAAGCTGCAACTCCTGCTAAGAAAGTAGCCAATAAAACTGAAAAAAAAGCTGCAGTTCCTGCTAAGAAGGTAGCAAAAAAGGCTCCTGACGCTAAAAAATCATCAGCTAAAGGTACTAAGGAATAAGAATTAATATATTTTTAATTGTTTAGGGTTATACAGTTTGATGTATGACCCTTTTTTATTGGGTGGTCTATTTAGAAACCAAGGGTGGGTGCTACCAGGACATAAAGTTTATTTTATAGTTTTGCGTTCTAATCTTTTCTATATAAATTTTTTTATTCCATGATCTTCATCTTTGCTCATTTGATGTACTTGTTAACTATGGTCGGATTTAACGCTGATAAGGACACTCTTACCTGTGAAAATTTTGAGTTGATTAAAAAACATATTTTGACACATGGTGATCAACTTACTTACTGTAACGCATATAATGATAATCCGCATTACAATCTTAAAAGGGTGCAGCTTTACCTGAATCCATCCTATGGAAATTTGAATACTGATCCTCAATCTTACACGGAACTTGTTATTCAGGTTTATGATGATAAAAAGGGGATAACCTATTACGATCTATCCTGTAATGAAAGTGGTGTATTGGTATTAAAAAAAGATTACAAGCGGATAAGGTCCGCAAACGATCGAAGTTTTATAGCAGATATCTTTAAAGAAATGTTGACGGAACAAAAAGAAAGAAAAAGTACGGTACGCATTAACAGCCCATTTTATAAAGATACCGAGTGAAATTAATTCTCCCGTATTAATAATTCTTCGGCAAAGCTTCTAAGACCCTGTTTTTTATCTTCATTGGCCGTTATTTCTTCGAGTGATCTTAAAGCGATTTCGGCATGTCGGTTTATTTCTGTTTCTGCAAGTTGACGGATACCTAAGCGATTGTAAATAGCGGTTACTTCTTTTATTTTGGCTTCGGTTTCAGGGTTTTCGGCATTAATCCAATAAACAAGCTCTTCTTTATCTATTCCTTGGGCTAATTCGAGTGCATTGATAAGTAGAAAGGTTTTTTTGTTAGAAAGAATATCACCGCCCACCTGTTTCCCAAATTTTTCCGGATCACCATACACATCTAAAATGTCATCCTGTAACTGAAATGCGATACCCAGATTTTCTCCAAATTGATATAGTAGGTTAGCATATTTTTCTTCTGCACCCCCAATTAAGGCGCCGATCTTCATTCCCCCACCTACGAGGACAGCGGTTTTCAGACGGATCATTTCAAGATATTCTGCAACGGTGGCACTATCCATCTGTTCAAAATTCATATCTAGCTGCTGCCCTTCGCATACCCCTACAGCCGTTTGATTAAAAACATTGAGCACCTGCCGCAGAATGTTATCATCCACTTCCATCATCAGTTTGTATGCTTCTACCAGCATCACATCACCTGAAAGAATTGCAATAGCTTCATTCCATTTGGTGTGTACAGTTGGTTTTCCGCGTCGAAGCGGTGCTTTATCCATAATGTCATCGTGCATTAGTGTAAAATTATGGAAGACTTCCAGCCCAACGGCAGAGTTCAGGGCTTTTAAAATGCTTCCGTTAAACAGGTCGCAGGCCATGAGGGTTAAAACAGGCCGCAAGCGTTTTCCACCTAAAGAAAGAATATAGCGAATGGGTTCATAAAGTTCTTTAGGAGTTTCGGGAATGCCTTTTTCAGCAATCGCCCTATTGATTAAATTTTGAAGTTCGATAACAGAAATCATTCCAATCAGATTATTCTTGTACCAGTGTAAAGTCTATTTGTCGTTTAGATAGATCTACTTTTTTCACCCGGATTTTTACATCATCGCCCAGTTGGTATTTTTTCTTTTTTCGTTGGCCGATGATACAGTAATTTTTTTCATCTAACACATAAAAATCGTCTGTTATTTCCCGCAGGCGAACCATGCCTTCGCATTTATTTTCGATAATCTCTACATACATTCCCCATTCGGTAACGCCAGAAATAATACCGTTATAGATTGTGCCGATATTATTCTCCAAATATTCGGCCTGCTTGTATTTGATAGAGGCACGTTCGGCATCGGCAGCCTTTTTTTCCATTTGCGAGGCATGAAGGCTCATTTTTTCGTACGCTTCTTCATTAACAGATGGTCCCTCATTTAGATAGTGTTCCAGCAACCGATGTGCCATTACATCTGGATAGCGGCGGATAGGAGAGGTGAAATGGGTATAAAAATCAAAGGCTAATCCGTAATGGCTCGATTTTTTGGTGGTGTAAATGGCTTTCGCCATAGAGCGAATAGCCAGATGCGTGAGTACGTTTTGTTCTTTACGTCCCTCCACATCGGTCATTAAATAGTTTAAGGATCTGGCGATTTCTCGATCGGACTTAGTATTAATTTTATAACCAAATTTGGCAGCAAACTGGGCAAATCCCAGAAGTGTTTGCTCATTGGGCGCATCGTGAGACCGATAAACATACACGAGTTTTTTCTTGCCTTTTCCTTTTTTTGCAACAAATTCTGCTACTTTCCGATTAGCCAGTAGCATGAAATCTTCAATCAGCTTATGAGCATCTTTTCGTTCTTTTACATAAACCCCCAAGGGTTTTCCATTTTCATCCAGCTGAAATTTAACTTCGGTAGTTTCAAAACTGATGGCTCCGTGTTTGAATTTACGTTCGCGAAGTTGATGGGCCAGATCGTTTAAGATTAATATTTCCCGGCTGTATTCGCCGGGTTTATTTTCTATTAATTCCTGTGCTTGCTCGTAAGAAAAGCGTTTGTCGGAATAAATGATGGTTTTACCAAACCATTGATTGATGATATTCGCTTCTTTGTCTAATTCAAAAACCGCCGAGAAAGTCAATTTATCTTCATTGGGCCGCAACGAACAAACACCGTTAGATAAGCGTTCGGGAAGCATTGGAATTACCCGGTCAACCAGATAAACGGAAGTGCCGCGTTCAAATGCTTCTTTATCCAATGCAGTATCAGGCTTTACATAATGCGAAACATCCGCGATGTGTACGCCAACTTCGTAGTTGCCATTGTTTAAATGGCGGAATGAGATGGCATCGTCAAAATCTTTTGCATCGGCAGGATCAATAGTAAATGTCAGTACATTTCTAAAATCTTTTCTTTTGGCGAATTCTTTCTCTGGTATGAGTTCGGGGATCGCATTTGCTTCTTTTTCCACTGCATTTGGAAACGAGAGTGGAAAGCCATATTCCGCAAGGATGGCGTTCATCTCGGTATTATTTTCTCCCTGTTGCCCTAAAACGGTTGTGATTTTTCCTAAAGGATTTTTAGCCCCTTCGGGCCAGTCGATAATTTTTGCTATTGCTTTTTCCCCATTTTTAGCGCCGTTTAAATCAGTTAATGGGATGAAAATATCGTGTTGCATTTTGCGGTCGTCGGGAATGAAGAAAGCAAAACGTTCGGATACTTTTATAATGCCAGTGAAATCAACTTTTGCCCGTTTAATGATTTCAACAACTTCCCCTTCTTTTTTACGTCCTTTACTTTTTGCGTAAGCGTAAACTTTAACCGTATCCCCGTGAAGCGCATTTCGTAGTTTCCGGGGGGCAATAAAAATGTCTTCTTCAAATTCATCATCGGGTATTACATAGCCTGAACCATCATTGGTCATATCGACAACACCGGTAATGAATGTTTTTAGCTCTTTTAATTGAAATTTCCCGCGTTCTACTTCCTGAAATAAGCCTTTTTCATCTTTTAATATGCTTAGTATTACTTCTCTCGATTCCTGGTCGGTGAGGTTGAGTTTAGCGGCTACCTGCTTGTAATTTAATGGCTTATTGCCATTTTTCTCAAACACATCTGTTAGCAATTGGGTAAATACGTGTTTTATATGGTTTGACTTTTTAGCGGTCATTTTTGGATTTTTTAATATAACTAAATAGAGATAAAAGTGATTTATTTTACTCTATCCTTTCGCAATTTTATGCCTAATAAATTGCGTGATAAATCTTTCATGAAAAGGATATAGGTGTACTTTCCTGGAGGTAATTTTTCTCCCAAACTACGGTCCTCTCCTTCAAGATAAGATCGCAATTCATTCGCATGAACAAGAGGGTCAGTATAAGCTACTTCGACTTTTTGATAGGTAGATAAAGTACCTGCTGCAAGATGGTCTATTTTAACAACTTTGCTTTCTGAGCCATTGTGAATTTCAATATTTTCTAGTTTAATTTTTGTCTCATTTTTTATCCTGATATAAGTCTCATGGTCTTTTAAGTTTCCCTGAAAAGGAATAATCAGGCTAAAAAGTAAGAATAAAATTTTCATGAAGAATTCTTTCAGTTAGGAATACAATTTACATTCAATACGAACGGGTCTAAGATAATAGAAATATATTTGCTTCTTATAAATAGACCATGATAGAAATAACATTTAAGCTCGATATACAAGAGTACATCAAACTGATTCTTATTCTGTTATATACGCGTATCAGGATGGTTATCATAACACTGCTCGGTTTGTTTTTTCTTATTTTATCTGTAATAGACTTTGCTTTTTCTCTATATCTTTTCGATAACTCGCCTTATTATGATATCTATTTTTTTAGCGTAGGTTTTTTTATAGTCTGCATCAATCCCTTATGGATGCGATTTCGTATCAAACGGGTATTTAAAAGCAATAAAAAACTGGGAGAAACTATAACCTATACTTTTTATGAAGCAAAGTACACAGTAAAAGGTGAAAGTTTCTTTTCTGAAATGGTATGGAATTCGTTATATGAGGTCTTTGAGTCTAAAAATTATTTGCTTCTTTACCATAGTCGCCAATCTGCTCATATTATTCCCAAACGTTTTTTTCAACCTGAAACTATGAAGCAATTGCGTGCTATAATAAAAAATGTACCGGGTATCCGTATTTCTGGTTTATTGAAAAATAACATAGAAGAAAAGAAAAGTGAAGGAAAACCAATAGGGTAATTGGTTAATGACTTGTAAGAAGCACACTCCAACGGATAAATTAAAATTTTTAAGATAATGAGGGTTTTGAAAAATGTATTTGCTTTGATGTTGTTAGGATTACCAATGCTTGTTTTTTCGCAAAAAAAGCCTAAAAGCTATATAAAGAATATTGAGGCTAAACTGTTTTATAACCAGGATAAGTGGAAGGGGGATAATGTTGCCGGAACGTTTTCGCCCAATATCATTGACACTGAAGAAATTTCACTTTGGAATACCATTATAGGAGGAGGTTCTGCCAAAGGGAACTCCCATCAAACCTTTGTTACAATTACTATCGAAACAAACGGTTCTTATACAGATCAACCACAAGTACTGAGATTGTCTTCAACGGCAAATAAGAAATTGTTATCGCAGCAAAGTATAACTGTTACCTGTTATGGTGAGAACGAGAGCGCTGTTTGTAGCTATTGTTTTGTCATTAACGATACAGGCTGTGATCCCTTAACTCTGAAAGCCGAACTGATACGGGGCAAACAAGTGCAACATACACTAACTAAAGCCATTGATTTTCATTGCGGGGAATAATGAGAAGGACTAAAATTTAAGATAATGAGGTGTTTGAAAAATGCATTGGCTTTTGTTCTCTTGGGATTACCAATATTTATTTTAGCACAAGATAAATCTAAGAACGAGATAAAAAGTATAGAAATTTTCAGCTACAAGGAAGGTGAAAAAAAATGCAGTACGTGTATGGAAGAGGGGGCTGCAAGGGTAGACTTCAATCATCAATCTATAGTTATTGTAACCATAGAGCCCAAAGACTTTTATAATAAATCTAAATCATTAAAACTATCTACTATGGTGGGTGGCAAGGCCATATTACAACAAACTCTGAACTCTGAATGTTTGAGAAATAATCTGACAGGCAAGTTTTGCTTCATAATTTCCGGAACAGACGGATATGATATGTTCACTTTGAAAATCGAACTTATGCAGGGAAGGTCAGTAGAAAGTACTTTATATAAAACAATTAATCATGGTTGTTTTCAGTGATTCTAAGATAAATTATTCTATAATCATAATATTATCTTCCTCAATTAACGACATCCCTTTAAATCGTAACAAGAGTTGTGCCGTAGTAATCACATCTTTCTGGCAATAGGTTTTAATGCGGTTTAAATCATTTTCCTTCCAATATACCCAATGCACATCACTTCCACTAATATCGTCTTTAGGTGTGGGTATGTTAAATATAGCCGCAAGCAGGTTCAAGGAGGTGTAATTTTTATAATCGCCAAATTTCCATAAGTCCATCGTATCAATATGGTTTATTTCCCAGGGCTTTTTACCACTTATTTTTAATTGAGGAGGTATGGCTAATCCGTTAATCAGTATTCTTCTGCACAAGTACGGAAAATCAAATTCCTTTCCGTTATGAGCACAGAGTATTAGTGAGGATGGCTGTTTGTTCAATAAGGAGATGAAATCTGTCAATAGTTGGTATTCATCATTTCCTGCAAAAGATTTTACACGAAATGAAAGGCCTTGCTGTTTGTTGAAAATACCTGCGGAAACACAAATGATTTTTCCAAACTCGGCCCAAATACCGGCCCGATGGTAATATTCTGCCGGTGTCTCGCCTTCTTTGCGTTGATATTGTGTTTTTTGTTCCCATAATTCTTTAAAAACTGTAGGAACTTCATCGAAACTTGGATATTGCGGAACGGTTTCTATATCAAGAACGAGGAGTTGTTGCAGGTCGAGATTGTCCAGCATAGTATTTATTTAAGATTGCCGTAATGAAGATATTGGATAAATAATAAAGGTGCAAATCTTACCCGATCATCACACCGGGCTTATTGACCACTGGTATGCGAATCAAATTTGATTCGACAATACTTTCGGGAAGAAAAATGAACTTTTTATCGTAAATGTCGCCATTGATATAGTAGCTTAACCAATATTCATTGGTGAGGCCAAAAACCTGTTCGTCGATAGCTTCTATCAGTGCGTAGCCTTTGCCACCTAAATCACCTATAGAGTGCCGAAGGATAGAAGTTTTAACATCCTGTCCATCTTTTATTCCGTAGCCCTTAGAGCTAACTAAAACGGTCTCTATAGGCTGATCTTTTAAATTAACGAGATATACATTCCAGCTTTTGAATTCGGGAGTTTCTTTTTCCAGAACCACAGCAATGGCTATATCCTCAACAATATTTTCCGGCAGATCTTTCTTCATACCTATTTCTTTCTGGCGAATTTTCTGCCACCTTTTTTAGGCTCTTTCTCTGCCAGCTCCGCTAAAGCAACTACTTCTTCGTACGTAATAGCTGCGGGTTCTTTACCTTTTGGTATTTTAATGTTCAGTTTTCCGAATTTGATGTAAGGCCCCCAGCGTCCGTTTTCTATCCGGGCATCCGGGTTTTCATCAAACGCCTTGATGAGTTTTTCAGCGTCTCTTTTTCGTTTATCTTCAATAATAGTTATCGCTGCCTCTTCTGTTACATCCAACGGGTCAATTTCTTTGGGCAGGGAGAAAAATTGATTGTTATGCCTGATGTAAGGGCCAAATTTTCCGATAGCAACTGTCATTTCCTTATCCTCAAAAATGCCTACTTTCTTTGGAAGCTTAAATAATTCTAAAGCATCTTCCAGGCTTATGGTTTCAATCATTTGCCCACTGCGAAGGCTTGCATACAGCGGTTTTTCTTCGGCATCTTCCGAAGCTTCACCAATTTGTACAAAAGGGCCAAAACGGCCAATGCGTACAGATACTTTTTTGCCTGTAGCAGGATCGATTCCTAAATCGCGTTCACCTCTCGCTTTTTCAGCGGTTTGAATGGTATTTTCTACTTCTTTATGAAACGGACTATAAAAAGTCTGAATCATTTGTGTCCATTCTTTCAATCCATGCGCTATTTCATCAAATTCTTTTTCAACGCTTGCAGTAAAGTTATAATCAACAATTCCCTTAAAATGAGAAATAAGAAAATCATTTACCACAGCACCGATATCTGTAGGAAACATTTTCGATTTTTCTGCTCCTGTAATTTCAGTTTTTGTTTCCTTTTGAATGCTTCCTTCTTTGAGCGTTAAAACCTCAAAGTTCCTGGATTTGCCTTCGCGATCTTCTTTAACAACATACCCCCGATTTTGAATAGTAGATATGGTTGGCGCATACGTAGACGGGCGGCCAATTCCAAGCTCTTCCAGCTTCTTTACGAGGCTGGCTTCGGTATAGCGTGCAGGTGGACGAGAAAAGCGCTCCGTGGCTTTAATTTCTTTACTTTCAAGGGTCTGCCCTTTGGCCAGGGGAGGAAGTATTGCATTTGCACCATCTTCGTCCATATTCACTTCCTGCTCATCTTCATCTGTCGATTCCATATAGACCTTCAGGAAACCGTCGAACTTCATTACCTCTCCATTAGCTACAAATTCTTCTTTTCGGGTTGATATTTCGATTTTCGCCGTAGTTTTTTCAAACAGGGCTTCGCTCATTTGTGATGCGATTGCACGTTTCCAGATCAACTCGTACAGTCTTACTTCTGCGTGATCACCTTGCGTAGTATGCTGGTTAAAATAGGTTGGGCGTATGGCTTCGTGAGCTTCCTGTGCACCTGCAGATTTGGTTTTATATTTTCTTAACTGATGATATTTTTCTCCATATGCCGATTTGATTTCTGCCGCGGCCGCATTTAATGCGGTATCCGAAAGATTTACCGAGTCGGTACGCATGTAGGTTATTTTTCCCGATTCATACAGCTTTTGGGCAATAGACATGGTTCGAGAAACAGAAAAGCCTAGTTTTCGACTGGCTTCTTGTTGCAGGGTAGAAGTGGTGAATGGTGCCGCAGGATTACGTTTAGTGGGCCTTGTTTCTAAGGATTTTATTATAAAAGTGGCATTGGTGCAGGCTTTTAAAAAGTCTTCGGCTTGCGTGGCCGCATCAAAACGTTCAGGTAATTCTGCCCGGAATAATTCTTTTTCCTTTCCGGTAGAAAAGATGGCTACAATTTTAAAAGCAGCTGTGGCTGTAAATTTATTGATTTCTCGTTCCCGTTCCACAATTAAACGTACAGCTACCGATTGTACCCGGCCTGCAGAGAGGGAAGGTTTTACTTTTTTCCATAAAACGGGCGATAATTCGAATCCCACCAATCGGTCTAATACACGACGAGCCTGTTGTGCGTGAACCAGGTTGTAATCTATTTTCCTTGGATTTTCTATCGCTTTTAAAATGGCAGGTTGGGTGATTTCATGAAAAACGATCCGTTTGGTATTGGCTTCTTTTAAATCCAAAGTTTCATACAAATGCCATGAAATGGCTTCTCCTTCACGATCCTCATCGGATGCAAGCCATACGGTTTCGGCTTCTTTGGCCAACTTTTTTAATTCGTTGACGATGGGTTTCTTATCAGCTGGAACTTCATATTTTTGAGTGAAATTGTTATTCACATCAATGGCATCGTCTGTTTTAACTAAGTCGCGTATATGCCCATAACTCGATTTTACCAGAAAGTCTTTGCCTAAGTATCCTTCGATAGTTTTGGCTTTTGCCGGTGACTCTACAATGAGTAAGTTTTTTGCCATTCAGAAAATCCTATTTTGTGCAAATAAAATCATTAAAAAAGGCAATGCCAAATACTTTGCCTCATCTAATTTGTAACGGTAACCGTAATTATTAAATTTTGTTGGATTATTGGAAGGATTTTATGCTCATGTTGTACTTGAAGCCATTGCGTACAGCGCCACTATTAATGTCTTTACTTAAAGCGGTAACTTCTTTTTTTATCAAGCCAATTCCTTTGGCATAAGTTTCAAATGTCCGTTCTTCTTTAATCAGGTTGATGTCTTCTAGCTGTTTTACAAGCAGGGTGGAATCGAAATTTATGCCGTTTACTGTTAGTGTTTCATCCAGATTAACAATTTGATACTGTTGTTCGCCCAGGTTATTATACGTGTTCCCATTCCATTTTTTATTTCTTTCAGGAGGAAAAACGATCCGGACAAATTTTTGGTTATCAAGGGTTTCTTCATAACGAAAATCGACAAGTGAACGAACGATAACTTTCTGAAATATCCATTCGTTACTTAATTCACGTTTATAGCGATAAATTCTAAACGTTTTTCTGTTGTCTGAATTAGCTATCTCGGCGACAACGGTATCTTTTAGTTCAAAAAGATAATTGGTTTCAGAATGATCAAACTCATTGTAAGCTGTGGAATCTACCTTGTAAGTGATACTTGAATGAAGTTTTAATGGATAATATTCTTTTTTGAGGTCAGTAGGAGGGAGGGTTTCTTTTTTACAAGAAAGGATTGAAAAAAGTAGGATAGCTACGATTAAACTCAAACTTTTTTCAAAAAGTACCATATCTCAATTAAAGCAAGGTAATATAATTAAAATTGATTTTTTACATCAGAAAACCACCACCCAAAAGATCATTCCCTTCGTAAAATACAGCCGATTGCCCAGGGGCGATTCCGGAAACATGATGATGAAAATCGATCTTCATATTATCTCTTTCCTGAACAATGGAACTTAACGTACCTGCATCTTTGTAACGTATTTTTGTAATGGCTTCTAAAGGCTCGTGGATATTTTCGTATTTAACCAGATTCAGATTACGTACATAAGCTGAAGAACGGTGTAGCTCGTCTTCTGTACCTAAAACTACCGTGTTGGTTTCCGGGATAATTTTAGTAACAAACATGGGTTGTCCCAATGCAATCCCTAAACCTTTACGCTGCCCGATGGTGTAAAACGGATAACCACTATGTTTGCCTACAACTGTTCCATCGGTTAGAACAAAATTTCCACCCGATACCCTTTCGTCAAGGTCTTCTACTTTATGGCGCAGGAACGAACGGTAGTCATTTTCAGGAACGAAACAGATTTCGTAGCTCTCTGATTTATTCGCGAGTTCCAATTGTCCCATTTCTGCTGCCATCTGGCGAATCTCCGCTTTGGCATAACTGCCTAAAGGAAATTTAGTGCGAGCCAGGTTTTGTTGTGAAACACCCCAGAGAACATACGATTGATCTTTATTCTCGTCTTTTCCTTTCGAGATTACATAACGTCCATTACTTTGCAGACGGATATTAGCATAATGTCCGGTAGCAATAAATTCGCAATCCAATTTATCGGCACGCTTTAGTAAAGCTTCCCATTTAATGTGGGTATTACACAAAACACAGGGGTTGGGGGTTCTGCCTGCCAGGTATTCTTCAACAAAATTATCAATAACGAAGTCGCCAAACTCACTTCTAATATCCAGAATATAATGAGGAAACCCATAAGCTACTGCTAAGGCACGGGCATCATTGATAGAGTCTAAGCTGCAGCAACCGGTTTCTTTAGACGAACTTCCGGAAGAAGCGTAATCCCAGGTTTTCATAGTTAGTCCAATTACTTCGTAACCCTGCTCATGCAGCATGACCGAAGCGACCGAACTATCTACTCCGCCACTCATTGCAACCAATATTCTTCCGTGTTTGCTCATCTTTTATTATTCAGTTTGCAAAGATAAAGCTTTTCGGAGCAACCAGACTTTTTACACGTCAGGAAGGTGTAAAATCAATTTGATAAGTGATTTTATTATTTAACTATTAGTTAATATAATTTGATTATCAATTGGATGTACAGTTTTACTAAAGAAAAAGTTTAATATATTAATCGTAATTGACCTTTTTCAATAAATCCACTACCCGGTGCTCAATTTCGTTTCTTACTTTTTTAAATTCTTCCATTTCCATATTTCGGGGATCTGGTAATTGCCAGTCCTCGCGATGGTGGGCTTTTATAAATGGGCACTCGTCTCCGCAACCCATCGTGATGGCATATTCGTATTCAATGTCCGGAATTTCATCTAATGATTTCGATGAATGCGTGGTTAAGTCGTAACCCAATTCTTTCATAGCTTCAATGGCTTTCGGATTGATTTTGCCTGATGGTTTGGAACCGGAACTGTAGGCGGTTACTTTGTCTTGTCCGTGAATGTTTGCAAATGCCTGAGCCATCTGGCTTCGATTTGAATTTTCTACACAGACAAAAAGGATATTCTTCATGTTAAAATCTTGATTGTTTTTTCGGTGAAGAAAATTGAATATATGCTGATCGGAGCCTTGATGAGTTTTCCCACTTTCTTTGTTAGAGGCTAATCAATTTTTTATTTGACGTAAACCGTTTTGATGTTTACAAATTCTTTTATTCCATATATTCCCAATTCTCGCCCATAACCCGAATGTTTAATTCCGCCAAAAGGTAATCTCGGATCCGATTTTACATAGGCGTTGACAAAGCAGGAGCCGGCATTCAGATACTTTTTGGCAATTTCTTCACCTCTTTCTATATCAGTTGTGAATACGGCGGCACCTAAACCAAATAAAGAATCGTTGGCTATTTCGATAGCCGCTTGTTCATCTCGTGCTGAAATAATTGCAGCAACCGGACCGAAAATTTCTTCATCGTATGCTGGCATCCCCTTTGTTACATGAGTTAGAATGGTTGGTGGATAAAAAGCGCCACTGCCTTCAGGTTTTACGCCACCTAAAATGCATTGTGCTCCTTTGCTAATACTACTATGTACTTGTTTATGCACCTGATCTCTTAAATCGATTCGGGCCAAGGGGCCAACCTGTGTTTTTTCATGTAGTGGATCGCCCACTATTTTTGCCGACATTTTATCTTTAAATAGCTGAATAAATTTTTCTTCTACTTCTTGTACTACAATAAAACGTTTAGCTGCGATACAGCTTTGTCCACTGTTTATTAACCGACTTTCTACACAGGTTTCGGCAGCTAATTCTAAATCTGCATCTTTTAAAATGAGGTAAGGGTCACTACCTCCAAGTTCTAAAACCACCTTTTTTAATACTGAACCAGCTTTTTCTGCAACTTTCATTCCTGCTTCGGTACTTCCGGTTAAGGTAATCGCTTGTATTAAGGGGTTCTCAATAACAGGATCAACATTGCCGGAATCAATTAAAAGGGTTTGAAATACATGAGGAGGAAATCCGGCTTCTTTTATAATATTTTCAATTGCGAGTGCACAAATTGGAACGTTTGAAGCATGCTTAAGCACACTACAGTTGCCAGCCATTAAAGCAGGGGCAAGGAAACGGAAGACCTGCCAGAAAGGAAAGTTCCAGGGCATAATAGCCAGAATAACACCTAAAGGCTGAAAGCTTGCATAGCTTTTGCTGGCATCAGATAGTATCAGTTCATCTTTTAGAAATGATTCAGCACGTTCGGCATAAAACCGGCAGACAAGGGAACATTTTTCAATTTCAGCCATTCCGGCTTTTAAAGGCTTCCCCATTTCAAACGCCATTAATTTAGCCAGCTCACCTTTTTGCTGAAGCAGCAGTTCAGCTGTTTGGTTCAATAATCGTGCTCGCTCAGTAAATGTTGTTTCTTTCCACAGTTCCCAGGCTTGATGTGTTTGTTTAATTTTATCAGCGACTTCCTGTCTGGTATGAGGATTATATTGATTTATAACTTCTCCGCTAACGGGATTAATTACTTCAATTACTTTCATTGTTATAAAAATACAAAAATGAATGAAGGGTATTTGAAAAAACTAAGTAGAGTGTATAGAATTACACACTTGTTATACGCTTTCTTAATTTTTACAACCATTGTTTAGTACCGATTGTAGTTGATAGTATACTGTATGAATACAGTTCATGTCAATCTACTCTACATCTACCTTTGAAATTAATGCCTCCTGTGTTGTATGCAGGAGGTTTTTTTATTTTGTTTGAGAGAATTTAGATAATTAAATATCCTAAAAAAGCGCTGATTATGCTTGGTATTATAATCAAAAATATCCCTTTAATGAAGTCCATGCCATGTTTCTTGTAATTTTTTAGATCTGAGGCCGTAATCCCGGGAATCTGAATAAATTTTGGCGTTATGGTGCAGATAAGTAGCCAATCTATGATGAGTAAATCGAAAAGATTAAATATAAAGTACATTCCGTAGGATAAAATAAGGCATTGAACAAAGTTTAATGAGGTAGGATGAATCACACCGAGATAATCAGTTATTGCAAAAACGGGCCCCAATAAAATGATAGTCATAAATGGCAACATTACATACCATGTTTGTTGTTTTTCTTTTTTGGTTTTAGGGGGGATTTTTTGCTGTAACTCTTTGGGTAAATCCTGCATCCATATTCTGGGGTTAATCATTAGGGAGGAAACAATAATCGATGAAAGCAATAATGAACTTATAAGGCCATATATAAAAATCCCATTAACGATTTCCGGCATTTCTGATTAAGCTTAAG
>JANWIB010000050.1 GCA_025450155.1 Sphingobacteriaceae bacterium | reverse complement strand
TAATAGCACCAATAACATGCTGATTCCATCTATACCGGCTTTAAAGCGAATACCCAAAGATTCAATCCAGGGATAATTGGCTATAAACTGAGTTCCACTTTGAGGATTAAATTCACAAAGAAGGTACGCTGTAAATCCTAATGAAAGCAAGGAGCAAATAAACGCCAGTGTTTTTGCCTTGGAAGATTTACCCATTAAAAATGTAAGAATAGCTCCTGCTAACGGTAAAAATACAAGTAAAAGAATTTCCATTTATTATTAAGCCCTTCTAATCAAATATTATAAAACCATAATAGTAGCCATATACCAGTAAAGCGATAACACCGAAAACCATCATAAAAATATAAAAGCCAATATTTCCGGTTTGCAACAGTCGAAATCCTTTGCTTGTCTCAACAGCTGCTTTGCCTGAACCATTTACTAATCCGTCTATGATGGATTTATCCATGATTTTATAAAAAAATCGAGATAAAGCATTTAATGGGCGCCCGATGAGGGCATCGTAGAGTTCATCAATATAGTATTTATGATAAGACAGTTTTGCCAAGAATCCCCGTTCAACACTTTCGCCGGATACCGGCACATGCTTACGTTTGATATAACGCAGGTATGCTATAGTAATCGCCAATAAAACTCCAACTATCGAAACGACCATTAACGTATATTCTGTGGCGTGATCCATAACAGGAGTAGTAGTTATGGCATACGAGGGGGAAAATACAGGAGTTAAAAATTCAGCTAACCAGTGTTTTCCACCCAAGACTTCGGGTATACCAATAAAACCACCAATAATGGATAATATTGCCAAAACAATCAATGGGATAGTCATTGATTTTGGCGATTCATGCAGATGACTTTCCTGCTCTATTGTTCCCCTAAAATTGCCGTAAAAGGTCAGAAACAACATGCGGAGCATATAAAACGCCGTAAACATGGCTCCGATTACTCCGATAGCCCATAACACTTTATTATGCTCATATACATGGGCAAGAATTTCATCCTTAGAGAAAAATCCTGAAAATGGAGGCAATCCAGCAATGGCGATCGTTCCAACTAACATGGTTAAGAACGTGATTGGAAGTTTTTTCTTCAAGCCGCCCATTGATCGCATATCCTGTTCATTGCTCATGGCATGAATGACAGAACCAGCGCCTAAGAAAAGTAGCGCCTTAAAAAAAGCGTGAGTAATGAGGTGGAAAAAAGCTCCTGTATAAGCACCAACACCTAATCCCAAGAACATATATCCTAACTGGGACACTGTTGAATAAGCTAATACTTTTTTAATGTCTGTTTGAGTAAGTGCGATGGTAGCCGCCAAAATTGCGGTAGCCAAGCCGATGATGGCAACTACATCTAAGGTTAGCGGGGCCAAAGTAAACAGAACGTTAGAACGGGCAATCATATAGATTCCGGCAGTTACCATGGTTGCCGCATGAATCAATGCAGAAACCGGAGTAGGACCTGCCATGGCATCGGGTAACCAGGTAAATAAGGGTATTTGGGCTGATTTACCCGTAGCACCGACAAATAACAACAGGGTAATTGCCGTAAGGATACCTAATTTCATACCAGGCAATCTCAAATAAGCATCTGTAAAATTCGCGGCTTGCGGAAATATGTTAGAAAATTCAACACTTCCAAAAGTGCTATAAATCAAAAATACTGCTATCAGGAAGCCTAAGTCACCAATACGATTCATTACAAAGGCTTTTTTAGCAGCGCTGGCATAAGATGAGTTGGTAAACCAAAAGCCAATAAGCAGGTAGGAACATAATCCAACACCTTCCCAACCGATGAACATCACTACGTAGTTCGATCCTAAAACCAGTAAAAGCATAAAGAATACGAACAGGTTTAGGTAAGAAAAAAACTTGGCGAAACCTGCATCGCTGTGCATATATCCGATGGAGTAAACATGTATCAAAAAACCAATACCAGTTACTATGAGAAGCATTAAGGAGCTTAACGGATCAACCTGGAAAGAAAACGGAATGCTTAAACTTCCAACCTGTATCCAGTCGAAAAGCGGTATGATAAATGATTTGACATCGGAATTGTTTAACTCAACAAAAATCCCTACACTAACACAAAAAGAAAGCAATACTGAAAAACTGCCAATAAATCCTACTAATCCCTTAGGCAATACGTTTCTTACAAGTCCGTTGATAAGAAATCCAATCAATGGGAATAAGGGAACTAACCAAACTAAATTTATCATGAATACAATCGTAAATCTAAAACCGTAAATCGCTTACCATTTTAACTTGTTCAATACATTAATATCAGTAGAATGTGTATTTCTGTAAATCATTACAATAATGGCCAGTCCGACAGCTACTTCTGCGGCAGCCAGGGCCATAATAAAAAATACAAAAACCTGACCCGAAGCATCATTATGATAGACTGAAAAAGCAGCTAATAGTACATTTACTGCATTCAACATTAATTCAACAGACATAAAGATTACAATGGCATTTCGGCGAATTAATACACCGATTACACCAATGGCGAAAATGATAGCGCTGAATAAGATATAATGATTTAGCGGAACGCTTTGTATGGTTTGTGTAACGGTTTGCATTATATGTTTTTAGGTTCTTTTTTAGCTAATAATACGGCTCCTACCATTGCGGATAATAAAAGGATAGATGAAATTTCGAATGGCAAAAGGAATTTGCTGAATAATACCTGACCGAGGTTTTTCACCAAACCTAAACCGGGATTTATTAATAGTACAGGTTCTGAAATGTGTAAGGTTTTTACCGAACCCACTAAGGTTACCAAAAAGCACATACCGGCAATTACTCCGGCTATTTTAACGAAATTGGATTTCATTGGCTCCGTGTCTTTATTCAGATTAAGCAACATGAGTACGAAAAGGAACAATACCATAATAGCACCCATATATACAATAAAATTCACGATGGCCAGAAATTGCGCATTCAGCAAAACGTAGTGAATAGTAAAGGTAAAGAAGGTGATAATCAGATATAAAACACTATGAATGGGGTTCTTGGCGAAGATAACCATCAGTGCAAAAAAGATGGATAAGAAAGCTACAAAATAAAATAAAGGTATACTCATTCAACTATATTTTCTTATTTGTCCTTATCACTTTGCGGATTGCGGAGCAAAGGTATAATTTTTTCATCCACTCAAAAATGGCAACCGACCATTCAAAAATGGCTTCGTCGCACTTGAGAATGGTTTCGCTGTACCCGAAAGGAGGTACTTGGGGGGCTACTACTTCAGCGGATCTTCAACCAATTTGTCTTTACCGTAAATAAAGTCCTTACGTAAATAATCAGCAGTTATATAGGGACCATCCAAGTAAATCGCCTCTTTAGGGCACGCTTCTTCGCAAAGGCCACAAAAAATGCAACGAAGCATATTTATTTCATAAACCGCCGCATATTTCTCTTCCCGGTATAAATGCTCTTCACCTTTTTGACGTTCTGCAGCAATCATAGTAATTGCTTCTGCGGGGCAGGCTAAAGCGCAAAGACCACAGGCTGTACAACGCTCTCTTCCTTCCTCATCACGTTTTAGGGAATGCAATCCACGCCAGTTCTCTGATATCGGGCGCTCTTGCTCCGGGTAAAAAACTGTTTCTTTTTTCTTGAACATGTGGCCAAATGTAATAGCCATGCCTCTGAATATAGCGGGCAGATACATCCTCTCCCAAATATTCAATGGCTTTTGCTCAATTACTTTTTTTCTATTACTTAATGATTCCATTTATCCTCCCATTCCGGTAATCCGGAAAAATCATTATCCTGCATTTTTTTCAATTAGGGTGATTACAATTCCCGTAATAGCAATATTTGCTATTGCCAGGGGGATTAATATTTTCCACCCCAAATTCATCAACTGGTCATAACGGAAACGTGGAATTGTCCAACGCACCCACATGAAAAGAAAGATGAAACAAATGATCTTAATAAACAGGGCTAATATCCCAAGAATCGTTACCAAATTATCAGACAGACCCAAATTATGCATGAAGGGGAAATTATATCCTCCAAAGTATAAGGTTGACATGACTGCCGATGATACAAACATGTTGATGTATTCGGAAAAAAGGAAAGATCCGAGTTTCATGCCGGAATACTCGGTATGAAAGCCCCCCACTAATTCTGTTTCGCATTCTGGTAGGTCGAAAGGTGTACGATTACATTCTGCAAAAGCACAAATAATGAATATCAGAAAACCTATAGGTTGTTTAAAGATATTCCAGGTAAACCAGCCATCGGCCCAAAAACCATCTTGCTGCATTGCTATCTCTTTTAACGATAATGTTCCTGTTAGCATCAATAAAGCAATAATGGATAAACCCATTGCAATTTCGTAGCTGATGCTTTGCGAAGCAGCACGAATGGCCCCCATTAAAGAGAACTTATTATTCGATGCCCAACCTCCAATCATGGTACCGTAAACACCTAAGGAAACTATTCCGAAAATATACAGTATCCCAACATTGATGTCTGCTACCTGCAATTCTACAGTTTTTCCGGCAATGTCTAACTGAGTTCCCCAAGGGATAACAGCGCTACCTATGCAGGCCGTTAAAAGCGCCAGAGATGGACCTAAAATAAACAGGAATTTATTGGATTCATTAGGGATAATCTCCTCTTTAAAAAACATTTTTAAGCCATCAAAGAGGGGTTGTAACATCCCTGCCGGGCCAGCACGGTTTGGACCTACGCGATCTTGCAAAAAACCAGCTACTTTCCGTTCAGCCAAGGTCGAATAAGCAGCAATGCCTAAAGTAATCGCAAAAATTAGCGAAACCAGTATAAATTTTTCTATAACAAAAGCTAATTCCATTAAAATCTAGTTGTCCTTTCAAATTCTTCTTTATTGGCTTCTATTAATGCCGGATTTTTTGGCACTACAGGAGGTGGTATAAGGCTTTCGTAATGATTGGATGAAATAACCGATTGATTGGAGATAGGCGTTGGTTGTTCGATCACCCAATCGCTGGTTTTCTTTTTATCAAACCGACAGGTATTGCAGATAAACTCTTCTACTTC
>JANWIB010000049.1 GCA_025450155.1 Sphingobacteriaceae bacterium | reverse complement strand
TTTCTCTAACTCATTCCAATAATAAGGCGTATCCGAAATACCAGAATTGATAAAAAAGTGAAGTAGCTTAACCTTGAAATTAGGATTGTGTGCAATCTTGCTGTTATAAAAATCCAGAACATCTTCGAGCCGGATTCCTAAACGGGAGGTATAAAATTGTGAATCCGGTTGTTCCTCAGCCGCTATCCGGATACCCAAACTACACGGAAGGTCTAACTCATCATCGTAAATATTAAATTCTTCTTTATTATCCAATACCGGGATAATGTTTTTAAAACCATCATGAAACATATCAATAATGTATTGTTTATATTGATAGGTTTTAAAACCATTGCATATTACAGTAATGTCTTTACTTACCACTCCCTTTTTTTCCAGGGCATCAATCATCGGCATATCAAAGGCAGAAGAAGTTTCTAAGTGAATATCATTTCTTAGCGCTTCTTCAACTACATGTCTAAAATGCGAACTTTTAGTACAATAGCAGTACATATAGCTACCACGATAATTATTATTGACAATGGCACGCTGAAAAAGTAGCTTAGCCTGTTGTATTTTTTTACTAATAATGGGCAAATACGTAAAACGCAGGGGAGTGCCATACGTCTCAATCATTTCCATCAAATTGAGGTCATGGAAATATAACTCATCATCAATAATATCAAAACCTTCCTGCGGGAACTCAACGCTCAGGTCGAGAAATTCCTGGTAACTCTGCATGTTCTAATTTTTTGCAAAAGTGTAATTTTTTGATGAATATTAGTATACTTCTGGTTTTCTTATTGTAAGAGAAAAATGTTGGGCCAATGACATATTTAAAGTGAGTCTTTATTTCTCCATCGCCTTCATCATCAATTGAGTTAGCTCTTCTTTATGATCAGTGAGTATTTTTGTGCCTATTTCCATGCTTCTTGTCGTAATTGCGGGTAGTTTTATAAGTATTTTTTGCCCGATAGGCGTTTTATAAAATGCAATTAATTCTTTTAGTTCCGATTCAGTAAATTCACTGGCATAAAGATTAACCATTTCTGATTTAATCACTTCCCATTTCATATAGGTATTGATAAAATCTTTCATTGCGCCCACAAAAGCTGCCCTGTTTTCTTCCGGTAAAATTTTAGATTGCCCCTCTAATGCCTTCTCCATAGTTTCGTTAAAAGACTCTTGCGCATGAGCCACTACCAGTAATTCTTCCGCTACACGTTTGCGACTGGCGTCATTCTGAGCAAACACTCCAAATTGGCTTGTAACGGTAAGAATAAATACAAACCATACGATTTTTTTTAACATGATTCTATCTTTTGTATGTAACGCAATAAAAGTAAGCATAAAAAATGTTTTACTATGGTTCGAGCTCTTTTCTTTGGCTGACGAGAATCATGTTTCTTATTGGACTTTATCAGAACTAAACCTACGGATGATTGTTATTATAAAATTCAAATAAATAGTTAATGCCATGAAAAATACAATGAGAATCTTATCATTTATCGCTGCTGCTGCAGTTGCGGGCGGAATTGTCGGCGTTTTATATGCTCCTTCAAGAGGTGCTGTCATACGAAGAAAAATTAGAACAAGAGGAATGGATTTTGCCGATAATTTCAACGACACCATAGAAATAATTAAGCATAATATTGATCGTGGTTCAAGAACGTTAAATAAAGGCTTAAAAGCTTTACACATTAGATAAACTACCTAAGTCATTCCTAATCCTTACAATTCAGTTTTCCTGAACTAAAATAATTATAGCTTTGTTTTGTTTTGAAGGTGGGTTGTTTACGGATTTTTGAAAAAATAATATGCTATGGTTAAACTTATAAAAAACGGTATGAATACCGGAAGCATAACTGTGATTTCACCCTTGATTCCACGTGTCAGTCTTGGCAGCATTTCTGACATTGTAAAAATAAATGGTAAAAGATAAAATGATAGAAAACGCAAAAATTTATTCTGTCTAACTTTTACGTTTAAATTTAAAAAGATGGTTGCAGAACTAAGGGTTAAAAATGATATACCTAAATAGCAAAGTGCGGCATACATTCCAAAGTAATTGCTTGGATCTTTCTTATTATAATTTAATAGAAAAAGGTATATAGTGCATAGCAATATGCTTAATAGGAAAGTAGTGACTATTATTTTGAGTATTCTCTTAATCATTTTTTTTCGGAAGATATATTTCAGCAATCATACACCGGGCACTTCCACCGCCATTATTCTCAATAGTTTCTAAATTAGAATAAATAATCTGGCTAAAGGCTTCAATTTGGTTGATTTGTGGTTTTGAAAGCGATTTATAGGCCCGTTCTGACATAATGAGAAAAAGCTCACCTTTTTTATTTATAAGCTGAAGCATATTGCCGGCAAATTGATTCATTTGCTCCATACTTATTTGAACAATTTCTTTTCCAGTTGCTACTAATGATTCAACCACATTATTTTTTTCCAAATCGTCTTTAATCGTATCCAAACAAATTACCACAAAATGATCGGCCACACACATCATTACATTGGTGTGGTAAATAGCTTTCCCATTTTCGTCTACGGCATGAAATGTAACTGCCTTATAACCAGTTTGCTCACAAAACTTGGCTAAAACCTCGGTGTTTGTTCTGGAAGAAAGGCAAGAGTAGGCGATACGATGATCATGATCTAATACCAGACTACCTGTACCTTCCAGAAACTTATTTTCCTGCTCAAAATAACTCAGGTCATTTATTCCGGTTAATTTGAATTGCTTTTTTAAGGTTTCTATCAAGTCTTCCCGGCGTTCTAAACGCCGGTTTTCAGCTTGCATGGGGTATAAAAAAACCTTGCCGTCGGTATGGGTGGATATCCAGTTATTTGGAAAAATAGAATCGGGGGTATGTGGAGTTATTGTATCTTCCACAACAATAACCTCAATGTCCTTACTGCGAAGTTTCTCAACAAAAACATCGAATTCCTTTAATGCTTTCTCTTGAACATCTTGTTGTATAGCCGTTCTATCCTGAAACGCATTACTTTCGGCAGTCTGCTCATTGAATCCGAAGTTTACAGGCCTGATCATTAATATGGTTGAAGTAGTTTGCATTATACCGATTTTAGATTTACGAATTACGATTTTTGAATTTTTAATTCCTAATAAGCCAGTTACACATCCATAATTTCATCCCTAAACAAAGGAAGGCTCATACAATGAAAACCGCCCCGGGCTCTGGAGAGTTCTGCCGATGGGATTAAAACCAAGGTATCGGTTAGAGTCTCTGGATTCAATTCTCCACTTTCGAATTTTTCAAATAAATCAACCGCGGTAATTACTCTAAATCCATTGGTTTTAAATGCTTCAACGGTTTTGTCATTCCGGTCATAGCCGAAAACAACACCTTCTTTTACGGCTAATAAATTGCAGGAATCCGTCCATTGTTCACGGGCATCAAATGGAAACTCATTGTTTCCTGAGTAGATAAAACGCGGTTTTTCTTTACATCCTAAATCATTTATGCTCACATCGGCTAAAAGATCCTGTATACAATCGAATCGTTTTGGGTTTTGGATATCCGTTTTAGTAAATTGAATAATCTCAGGCCGTTCTTTATTGTCTTTTTCCGTTAGATAATTCAATACCTCATGTTTGGGGTCAGGTTCAGGAGCCGCAATCGAACCCAAAACCACCCATACATCTCTTTTTACCTGGGTGAAAATGGTGTCGATGTGCATGAAATCTCGTTTACTAGGAATTTTTACCACCGTAGCTTTGCTAATTATATTATTTTCAAAAAGCAATTTTATGGTTTCGCTTGCGCCACTGAAAGAAGTACGTTCACTACAGCCAATCAATAAATGATCTTTACTCACCACCATCACATCACCACCCTCTAATGTCGTTTTTTCAGTTTGCTCTTCTCCCGGACGAAGAAAATATTGAACATTATCGGGTATTTCGATGATTTTATTCTTGTAATTCGAAAACAAGGGGTGATTAAAGAAAATATACCGTGCCAATAATGTTTCGCGTGATCGAGCTGGCTTTGCGGGTTTGTTTAAAAGAATATGGTCGTTAATCGCGATGCCGATATCCCGGGTAAAAATAAAGTTCGGAATGGGTGCAAAAATCATTTTATCATTTAATGATCCGGATATAAAAACTTTAGCCAGCTGAATAGGAGGGGTTTCAATTAACTCTTGTTGTAAACGATAGGTGCATCCTTCTATGGCACAGACCGAAGCCACTAGTTTTTTGCGAACATCATCCATAGCCAAAATATCCGATAACAATGTTTGAAGTTCGATTACTTTATCTGAATGATGAAAATTGGGATCATCGGGTTTGAAAAATGCCCGGTTATTGGCATCAATCTCTTTCAACTTCCCCTTAATCTTTTCAGGATCAAGGAAATATAACAACAACTTTACGTAAAGATCGTATTCTTTTCTGCGTACGGTATCTAAATGTACAATATCCTCAAACAGCCAATCCTGGGCTTTTGAAGGCACTACTTTGCCCAAACCACTATCGGGGCTATGAATCAATAAACAGCGTAGATTGCCAATTTCGCTATTGATCTTTATTTTGAAATGCTCATTACTCATGAAGATAACTTTCGTTTATGCAAAACTATTAGATTTTACCGGAATATAATTTTGTAGCAAAATATGCCTTTTTAATTAATTTTGGCGAATGAACATGATCCTGCAAGGAACCCTTGATGCCGTTAAGGCACTATACCATATAGAAATTTCAGAATCTGATATTAACTTACAACAAACCCGTAAAGAGTTCGAAGGGCAGGTTACTCTTGTCACCTTCCCATTTACCCGTTTCTCTAAAAAATCTCCTGAACAAACAGCAAATGATATTGGAGAGTTTTTAAAAACGCACATAAAAGAAGTTTCTGATTTTAATGTGGTAAAAGGCTTCCTGAATTTATCTATTTCAGATAATTATTGGATAAAGGCCTTTAAAAATGATGTTTTAAAAGAAGGATATGGAATTTTTCCTAAAAATGGGAAGAAGGTTATGGTTGAATATTCTTCTCCAAATACCAACAAACCCCTCCATTTGGGCCATGTAAGGAATAATCTATTAGGTTATTCCGTTGCCGAAATATTAAAGGCAAATGGTTATGAAGTGATTAAAGCCAATCTGGTTAACGACAGGGGGATACATATTTGTAAATCGATGCTGGCCTGGCAGAAATGGGGAAAGGACGAAACGCCTCAGAGCAGTGGCATCAAAGGCGACCATCTGGTTGGAAAATATTATGTCATCTTCGATAAAGAATACAAAAACCAGATTGACGAATTAAAAGCGCAGGGACA
>JANWIB010000048.1 GCA_025450155.1 Sphingobacteriaceae bacterium | reverse complement strand
TGCATTTCCAACTGATGGAAAGCAGGAGAGTAAAAATAGACTAAGACAGGCTATACTCCATGTTTTTACCTTACCATACATTTTCATTGACGTGTATTTACTATTATTACAAATAAAAAAATAAAAGAACATTGTTCACTAGTATTTCTATAGCTGCTGCGCAATCACAAACCCGCTTGCCCAGGCCCACTGGAAATTATAGCCGCCCAACCAACCGGTAACATCTACGCATTCGCCACCAAAATACAAACCCGGAACTTTTTTTGATTCTAAGGTTTTGGAAGATAACTCTTCGGTTGCCACCCCGCCACGCATTACTTCGGCCCTGTCATAACCCTTATCGCCGGCAGGCTTTACTTTAAAATGATGAATAAAATCCCCGATCAATTGAAGTTCAGCTTTCGTTAATGAGGCTAGGTTCTTTTCAACGGGTAGATAGTTCCCTAAGGCTTCGGCAAATTTTTTGGTATAAATTCCTGCCAACAAGGTTTCCAAGAGCTTTTTACCACCTTGCTGGCGTTCCTCAGTAATCAGGTCAACGATATTGGCATTCGGGAGAAGATCAAGGATGAGCCATTCGCCCGGCTTCCAGTACGAAGAAATCTGTAGAATAGCGGGGCCACTCAAGCCCCAATGGGTAAATAAAATATTTTCTTCAAAACTGACTCGCTCATTAGAGACCCGGCAAAAAATACTATTTCCAGCCAACTGGGCATACCACTCCGCATCCTTTCCGGTAATAGTGAGTGGCACCAATGCGGGAGCTGTTTCTGTTACCCGAAGTCCAAACTGGCGTGCCGTCTTTAAGGCAAAGTCTGTAGCACCCAGCTTTTGTACAGGCAAGCCTCCAGATGCCAGTACTACGTTGGGAGCACTCACAGTTTTAAGGTCTCCGTATTGTTCATAATAAACGGTAAAAGCGCCATCTGTGCTTCGCTCAATAGCTTTCACTTCTGATCTACATATGATTTTCTGGCCTAAATCGACACATAAATCTGTAAAGACCTTGACCACATCTTTGGCTTTGTTGCTTGTGGGGAATAGTTGCCCCAGCGTTTTCTCTTGTCCGTAAATACCATAGGTCTCAAAAAAAGAAATCGTATCCTGAACGGTCCATTGGGAGAAAGCCGACTTGCAGAAATGCTTATTCTCCGAAATGAAATTTACTTCCGATGCATACAGATTGGTATAATTACATCGTCCACCACCCGAAATTAGTATTTTAGCTCCCGGTTTGTCGCTTTGTTCCAGTATCCATACTCTTTTTCCTAAAAAGCCTGCCTGAACGGCACACATCAATCCACAAGCGCCACCACCTATAATAACTGCATCCAAAGAATCCATGCGTAAAGATTAATTTTTTAACGCAAAATGTCGCTTCCTTGCCAGTGCTGATAAAAGCTCTATTTTGACAAGGCTAGTTGGATATGTGCCAAATGATGCTGTACATGCCAGGCACACATAGCAATAGCCTGTGCCTGGTTAATGGTATATTTTCTAACCGCGTGATAATACGATACCTGCAAATCCTGCTCAGTTAATGAACGCATCAACAAGACTAGCCTTTTGGTAACTCCCTCCATCATCATTAATGAATTTTCCGGGGGCGCTTCGCAACCATCAACAGTTTTCGCCCAACCATCCATATCAATCAGTGTTACTTCGGTATAATCCGGTTCCGTGAGAGCTTTTTTCATTCGTAAAAAATGAAGCAATTGAATATCGGCAACATGATGAACCAGTTGCAACACATTCCATCCGCCCGGACGATAGGTTTTTTTCAGCACTTCCCTGCTTAAGCCACTCACTGCATTGGTATATTGGGCAGGTGCAGCTTCAATAATGTCAATCAGGGCTTTAATTTCTTCTACAGTATAAACTTCCTGCCATACAAAAGGGCCAATCGGATATCTCAGGTGAGTGTCAGTAAGTGTTTCCATTGATTATAAAGGTAAAAGCAAAAAATGATCTAACCAAGCATATCAGAATTACAAACAACAAAATTGATAGCAACTATTGCTTTTTTTACTAAAATGCCCGTACTTCACCTCATTACTGATAATCCATAATTAAATGAATGTATACACCATCGATACTGAGCTGTTTAAACTAGATGGGGGAGCTATGTTTGGTGTGGTCCCCAAATCCATCTGGAACAAATTCAGTCCTGCTGATGAAAACAACTTGTGTACGCTGGCTATGCGTTGTTTATTGATTGAAGATGGAAACAGATTAATTCTGGTAGATACCGGTATAGGCAACAAACAAGACGCCAAGTTCTTTGGCCATTATTATTTACACGGACCCAATACGTTAGATTCTTCCTTGAAAAAGCAGGGTTTCAATAAAGATGATATTACCGATGTATTTTTAACCCACCTGCATTTTGATCACGTGGGTGGAGCCGTTGTCAGAGAAAATGAAAAACTTATTCCCGCATTTAAAAACGCTACGTATTGGAGCAGCGAAAAGCACTGGAATTGGGCATTATATCCCAATGACCGTGAAAAGGCTTCGTTCTTAAAAGAAAATATTCTTCCACTACAGGAAAGTGGACAATTGAAATTTATTGAGGAAAAAGATGGGATTGCATTTTCAGAGCATGTTTCTGTACGATTTACTTATGGCCATACCGATGCGATGATGTTGCCACAAATTAATTACAAGGATAAGACTTTACTTTATATGGCAGATCTGCTGCCAACCGTACATCATATACCGATGCCTTATGTCATGGCCTATGACATGTTTCCATTGACCACATTAAAGGAGAAAAAAAGCTTTTTTGAAGAAGCTATACAGAATGAATATGTCTTCGTGTTCGAACATGATGCCAATAACGAATGTTGCACGTTACAATATACCGAAAAGGGTATACGAGCCGCAGAAATCTTCAAATTCGCAGAACTTTAGCAAAGATTTTAATTTTATTGTGCCTCAGAATGCCATTTTAATGATCGAAGGGGAAGAAGAACTATAATCCAAATGTAAAAACTGTTCAAAAACAGCTTTTATGATACCTGTGGAATAGTTTTTGTGGCATAGGTGTTAAAAAATAATACATAATTTTTTAGCTTAATTGCTAGTAAAAGATTAACTTTGCACACTTTCAGAAAGGGGCACCCTACTTTAAATGAGACAACTCAAAATAACCCAATCCATTACCAATCGTGAATCCCAGTCTTTAGACAAGTATTTACACGAGATTGGTAAAGTAGATTTAATTACCGCGGAGGAAGAAGTAATTCTTGCTCAAAAAATCAGAGAAGGCGATCAAGCCGCATTAGAACGTTTAACAAAAACGAATTTACGTTTCGTCGTATCCGTAGCGAAACAATATCAAAATCAGGGTCTCACCCTCGGAGACCTAATTAACGAGGGAAACTTAGGCTTAATTAAAGCTGCCAAACGTTTCGATGAAACCAAAGGCTTCAAATTTATTTCGTATGCCGTATGGTGGATTCGCCAATCTATTTTACAAGCCATTGCCGAACAATCGCGTATTGTACGATTACCGCTAAACCAGGTAGGTTCATTAAGTAAAATCAGCAAGGCTTTTTCTAAGCTGGAGCAGGAATATGAACGTGAACCATCACCAGAAGAATTGGCAGATATTTTAGAAACAACGGTAGATAAAATATCTGATACCTTGAGTAATTCAGGGCGTCATGTATCGATGGATGCGCCATTTGTTCAGGGGGAAGAAAATACACTGCTTGATGTATTGGAAAATGATGATCCAAACACTGACAGTAATTTGATTAATGAGTCGTTATCCGAAGAGATTAAACGCTCATTACAAACCCTGACTGAGCGGGAGCGTGAGATTATTATTCTGTTCTTTGGATTAAGTACGAATCACCCACTTTCTTTGGAAGAAATTGGAGAAACATTTAATCTTACCCGCGAACGTGTTCGCCAGATTAAAGATAAAGCCCTACAACGCTTACGCCATACATCCAGAAGCAAAATTCTTAAGTCGTATCTGGGGTAACCGTTTTAAACAACTTAAAAAAAGAGATTGATATACTTCAATCTCTTTTTTATTTTCTATCAGCGGTTATTACTAACTAATATTGAGGCCGGTTCAATATCGCTTCTTTAATAACGGCATCCCTAATATCAAAATCAGAATAAAGATGACCCTCTTCCTCCTCATGCGACAGGGGATACTGATGTTTATGCGGCTGATGGATGGCCTGGCCCTTTAACACCTCTTCTACTGGAATTTCCGGATTAATTCTTTCTTTTACAATTGTTTCCGGCTTTGCCCTTTCGTATTTAGGCTCTGCAACAGGTTTAGCAACGGTTGGTTCTTTATACACTGGTTTATAGTGTGGTTCATAAGGGTGGGCCGGATCAAAGACTTCTTCTACCAATATGGTCTGTGGTTTTGTCGGGAGCTTTTCAACAGGTGGGGCAGGCATTTCGGGCAAACTCACTTCCGTAGGAGATGGATTTCGATTACGAGCCTTTTCTTGTTCTTTACGAAAATTGCTATATATTTTAAATCCCAATAAAATTAAACCAATTACAACGGGTAGGAAGTTTTCCATAAAACGAAGTTAGATAAATTTCATCCTTAATTAAACAACTACACTAATATTACGTAGAATTCCTTAATTTGTGTGCCTGTTTTGTCCGGAGTCTCCGGAAGATGATTTAGAGAAGATGCAGTTAACACGATTAGAAATTAAAGGATTTAAAAGTTTCGGAGATAAAATAACGATCAACTTCAACGAGGGTGTGACTGCTATTGTCGGCCCGAACGGTTGTGGGAAATCGAATGTAGTGGACGCCATACGCTGGGTTTTAGGTGAGCAAAGTACTCGCATGCTTCGTTCTGAAAAAATGGAAAATATCATTTTTAACGGAACAAAAACCCGAAAGCCTTCACAATTAGCAGAAGTTTCGTTAAGTTTTGACAATACAAGAAATGTATTGTCCACTGAATTTTCGCAAATAACCATAACCCGGAAATTGTATCGCTCTGGAGAAAGTGAATATCGTCTAAACGATGTACAGTGTCGCCTGAAAGACATTACTGACCTCTTTTTAGATACCGGCATCGGCCCTGATTCTTATTCGATTATTGAGTTGAAGATGATTGATGAAATCATTGCTAATAAAGAAGGATCAAGAAGGACTTTATTTGAAGAGGCTTCGGGAATATCGAAATATAAACTTCGAAAAAAGCAAACGTTCAATAAATTAAAAGATACGGAAGCCGATTTAAGCCGTGTAGAAGATATTTTATTTGAGATTGAAAAAAACCTGAAAACTTTAGAAAGCCAGGCGAAAAAAGCAGAACGTTATTATCGCTTAAAAGATCAATACAAAGCATTAAGTATCAGCTTAGCCTCGTTCAGGATAGTGGGATTTAGTGAATCATTACAAAAACTGGAAGAGCAGGAAGAAAAACAAACAACCGAGCGGACGGCGATTATTGCTGAAATGGATAAGCTTGAGGCCATGCTTCAACAACTCAAACTCGATTCGCTTACGAAAGAAAAAAATCTTTCTATCCAACAAAAAGCTGCGAATGAATACCTTGGCAAAATAAGGACATACGAAAGCGAGAAGAAAATAAAGAATGAACAATTAAGGCATTTAGAGGATAAGCAAAAGCGATTGAATGAAGAACTGGAGAAAGATAAATCGCAACTAAACCATGTGCTTTATAATAGCAAACGCCTTAATGAAGAACTGGTGCAGGAGAATGAAATTTTAGGGGATATTAAAACTGCTTTATCTAACCAAAAAGATGAATTGGATGAACTTCGTATCAAGCAACAAGCTGCTAAAACAGCGCTTGAGCAGTTCTCGAAGCACAATAATGAGGTACAAAACCAGGTTTACAAACTGGAAAAAGACCTGGCAGTTCTGAACATTCAAAAAGAAGCACTTTTGCAGGAGAGTCGTAGAAACATCGTAGACACCGAATCGAAGGAAATAGAGTTGAATGAGTTCAACAAAGCGGTGTCGGAACTGGAGGCAAAACTCAGGAAACAGAAAGAAGTTTTTGAACAACGTGAACAATTAGAGGCGGAGTTACTGCTTAAAATCACTTCTTCGGAAGAACTCCTTGCTTCGCAAAAAGAACAATTATCGGCAGAAAGCCGGAAACTGGATGCCAAACAAAACGAATATAACCTGACTAAATCGCTGGTAGATAACCTGGAAGGGTTTCCGGAATCTGTTCGTTTTTTAAAAAAGAATACGGGATGGGCAAAACAGGCTCCACTCCTATCCGACGTACTTTTTTGTAAAGAAGAGTACCGCATTTCGATAGAAAATTACCTGGAGCCAGTAATGAATCATTATGTGGTAGAAACCCAGGCAGAGGCAATCCATGCAATTCGCTTGTTAAGCGATTCGGCCAAAGGGCGGGCTAATTTTTTCATCCTTGAATCTATTGGCAAATCTTCCAAGCGAGCTACATCGCCAAATGAGAAGCTGGTAGCCGCATTAGACATTATTGATGTGGAAGAGAAATACCAACTACTTTGCGAGCATCTGCTTCATCGGGTATTTCTTATCACCGGAAATGAAGAGGAAGAATTAGGATCGGCCTTACCAACTGAAGACCATATTATTTTAAGTAAAACCGGAAAATTCACTAAATCCAGCATTGGGATGACGGGTGGATCGGTAGGCTTATTTGAAGGTAAACGTATTGGACGAGCAAAAAATCTGGAAAATCTGGCCAAAGAAATCCGTGCCTTAGAAAATCAGATCAGCAAACTGAAGACCTCGATCGAACAGGAAAGCCAGAAAGTGGTTGCGTTAAAAAGTGCTTCTAAAAAGGAAGATATTCAACGGCTACAACAAGAACTCAATCAGACCAACAATGAGTTAGTGTCTGTAAAAACGCGGCAAGAACAATATGTCGCCTTTATTGAGAACAGCCAAAACCGCAAACAGGATATTGAACAAAAAATATCGGCCCTTACAGAAGAACTGGTACAGGCAGAACCCAAACTGACAGCATTAAAAGCTCAGAAACAACAACTATCTGATCAACTGGTTGAAAAGCAATTGGATTACAATACATTATCGGAAATCGTAACTGAAAAATCTACTTCTCATAACCAGGATAACATTCGTTTTCACCAACAGCAAAATAAAGTTTCAGGTCTTGAAAAAGACTTGGATTATCGCGATAGCCAGGAACGAAATTTAAGTTCCAGGATTGAGTCCAATGCCTCAGAATTGGAAAAGACAAAAACTGAAATAACCCATACACTGCAGCATGTGGATCATTCGGATGAAGACCTCATGGCCATGTACACTCAAAAAGAAGCACTTGAAAAAGGTGTTGAGGAACTTGAGCAGGAATATTATGCTTCACGAGGCTCCATTACAGAAACCGAGGAGAAACTGAGTACACTTAGACGGAAAAAAGAGCAGTTTGATGTGATAGCCGATGAGATTAAAGATAAAAAGAACAATCTCAAATTGGATCTGAATGCCCTAAAAGAACGTTTATCTGTTGAGTTTTCTATTGATATTAATGATCTGTTAGAGGCAGAAATACCTGAAGACGAAGATCAGGATGAACTTCGGGATAAAACGGAACGTGTAAAGCGACAGTTGGATGAATTCGGAGCGATTAACCCGATGGCAATGGAAGCCTACCAGGAAATGGATGAACGTTATACTTTCATACAAAATCAAAAGAAAGATTTATTAGAGGCGAAATACTCCTTATTGGAAACTATTAAAGAAATTGATGATACGGCCAAAGATAAATTTATGGCGGCATTTAATCACGTCAGAGAGGATTTCATCCGGGTATTCCGATCGTTATTTAATGAAGAAGATAATTGCGACCTGATATTAACCACTCCGGATAATCCGCTGGAGTCGGATATCGATATTATTGCCCGCCCGAAAGGAAAAAGGCCCTTATCTATTAATCAGTTATCTGGTGGGGAAAAAACCTTAACGGCTACCGCTTTGCTGTTCTCACTTTACCTGTTAAAGCCTGCTCCTTTCTGTATTTTTGATGAGGTGGATGCGCCTTTGGATGATACCAACATTGACAAATTCAATAATATCATCCGCAAGTTCTCTTCCGAATCGCAGTTTATTATTGTTTCGCACAACAAGCGAACCATTGCCAGCACTGATATTATTTACGGGGTAACCATGGTAGAACAGGGTGTTTCCAGAGTAGTGGCTGTAGATTTACGGGAAGTGGCATAAAAAAGTTGCCCTCAATTGGCAATCTGGCAATTATCATTACCTGCCATATTTCTTTCTTAAATCTTTAGTAAGATTGCTAAATACATAAGCATGTTCTTGCCTAACGCCAAGTTTTTCTAAGGGTTCCCAATAAATTCTGGGGGTCAGTACCGATGTGTAGGTCGTCACTCGTGTTAGTTTACATCCGTTTGCTCCGACTTTATCAAAATAATAAATAGCTTCTTTAAAGCCAAGCCACTTCCGGCCAATTAAATTGTAGTCGGTTACATCCATTCTTAATACTTTACCCCTTTCGAGTTCAGTTATTTTTTCAGTAATTGTTCCACCGCCAAAATCTTGATTACTCAGAGAGCCTCCATCAAAATAACAGGTTCGTGTTCCACCAACTTCTTCTTTCTCTAACACACACTTAGTCGGGATAGGCAAATCAAATTTCATTAAAAATGGCTTCTCGGCATCTAAGGTATCTACAGATTTAATCGCATCGTAAACCTGTTCGGGTGTGTAGTTAAAAACCTGTTCTGTTTTAACTTCGATAATCTGCATTTTCTCCTGTTTTAAATAATGCTCTAGGGGTGCTGCAATAATGAAAGGTAGTAGTGGTAATAACAATACGGATAGTCTGTCGGATTTAATTTCCTTATACCGTTTTACTAAATGAGCAATTACATATCCAAGGCAAATTAAAGGTATAACAACAGGAAGTGTCATTACAATACACAACAAGCCCGACAGTCCGGGAATATACATTGCCCCAAAAAGAACTACAGTTGTGATAAATGCCCCGATAATAACACGCTTGTGATTGGATAAAAAACCAAGGGAGACTCCTAATACAACCGGTAACAAAACAAATAGTATCCAACTATAATCTGCAAGTCCCATGAAAAGAAATGCAATACCCGTTCCAAAGAAAATAAATGTCAGAATTATAGAAAGTTTAAAACTCCTATCCCGCAGTATCTCTTTCATTAATTTACGAGCGTAATTTTAACAGTTATATATCGGTAATCTTTAAAAACTAATACTCAATATCAATTAAGCTTTTAGTTGGAATCAGGATTCAAACAGATTTATTTTATTCCAAATTTAGCTTTAATCTCGTAGCGCAATTTTATCCCGGCAACATTTTCAATATTATTTTCATCAGTATTACTTTGATATATCGTTGTGTTACTTGCTAAATTCCCCCCTCTATCCCACCAATATTTATACTGATCGGGAATTTCTTCAATAGATAAAACACCCCCTATCTGTTCATTCAAACTTTCTAATAAATACGCCGCTTTTTCCTTTGCCGCTTTTACGGCCTCAATTTTAATCTCTTTCCGGTATTTCTGAATATTCTTATTTGTTGAATTTGAAATTCGGATATCTTGTACCCATTTTTCATTTAAACCTTCCACCAGACTAAGAAAATTAGTCTCTTTAGATAGCTTCAATTTAACAGTTTTTGTATGATACTGAGCATCTCGTGAGCTCCACCAATACCACCAGTAACCTTCCATATCTTCGAACATAAGTGTTTCTGGCTTTATATTATTCTTTTTGAGCACCTCATCAAAGAGAGATTGAACTTTATCCAATCCGACCTTTTTACCATTTTTGTTGTATTCCGATAATACAATTCTTAGTTCTATTTCATCGGGTTGAACGGTCATTTCGGCGCTGCCCGTCACTTCAATATACTTTCTGTTATCCGCGTTTACCTGCGGTTGCGCCTGTACATTTCTTAAACCTGTTAAAACAATAAGAAGGGCTAAAATTTTAATCTTTTTCATTTTTTAGTAATTGAATTTTTCAATACTCAATATCAATTAAGCTTTTGGTTGGAATCAGGATACCATTTTTTAACTGGATGTAGTTCTCTGTAACCGCCCAAACAGTGGTTTCTACTTTTTTGGGGCCATCTTCAGTTTGAAAAGCAATGACAGCCTTTGATTTAAATTCATTTCCTAAACGCATGGCATTTTCCAACTTTTCTTTGAGCTCGTTTGAGTGATCTTCAGCAGCTTGTATAATTTTGCAATTAGGGATTTCTTCTTTGAGAATCAATTCTCCTATCATAAATTTGTTTATTTAATATCTTTCTCTCAAAAAAGACTATTCATCAACAAAAAGTCTATTCCTTATTCTATTTATTTTCAGGTTTTCTGGTTTTAATCATCCCCTTGAATTTTGTTCGCTCTAATTCTCGTATCACGCGTCGGTCTTCTTCTATACTCATTCGTTTTGATGGCATTGCCAGTCCGGATATTCTTGCAGATTGACTAGCGGTTAATATAAAATTTCCTTTCTCTGCATAATTTAAGGCATAAGCCAGATAACGCTCGGCAGGGTCGCCAAAATCTTTAGAAACATCATCATAGTCGCTTTTATCTACACTCATGCCGGTAAAATAATCGCCCTCACCATTTCTGTTTTTTGTTTGAAATTGAGGAATATATAAATCGTATTTATCTATATGTAATGCGAAAAAACCTACGGGCTTACCATAAGTGGTATTTCCAATAAGTTTAACGTCAATTACTGGTTTCAAGCAATTGATAACTAATTCGCTGGCAGAAGCTGTTGATCTGGTAACGATAAAATAGATGCGTGATAAATTTAAACTTCCTTTCTTTTCAAAATTAGATGTCGACCCTTGAGTAGAAAAATCGAAATCGAAAAATGAATAGGTTTGTCCGTTATATTTAAACTTCTGGTTCTTTAATATAGTAGCTTTATGTTGCTGCATCAATTGGTTGTAATGATCCACATGCATCACACCATTGGTCGAAGTTGGCGCCAGATAATTTACGATATAATCTGCCGTTTCTACACTTCCACCGCCGTTGTATCGTAAATCAACAATCACTTCGGTTACACCCTGACTTTGAAAATAAGCGAATAACTCATCTAATTTGGCTTTAAGGGCTGTGGGTGCATTATTATCGGAAGAAATGCGTAGGAAACTGTTAAATACAAAATAACCTACTTTTTTTGTTCCGGCAGTATATACATTTCTGTACAAAATCGGGTCTATACTGTAAGTCGCCCTGTTTATAGAAACATCTGCTGTCGAGCCATCTGCTTTTTTTACAGTAAGATTTACCGTTTCCTTTGATCCATATATGGCATCTACCACAAAATTTATTGTTCCATTACTTTGGTTATCTAAATCTGTACGTCCATTTAATTTAACAATCTGATCTCCCCTTTTTAATCCCTTTACTGCAGCAGGAGAGCCTGCATAAACATAATTTATACGAAGATCTGTGGAACTACCACTATTGTAGAACACGCCGAAGCCAAAATCGCCACTTACTCCATTAAGCTCATCCGAAATGGTTCCGTCATCTATAAAAGAGTATTTATCATAAGGCTTTCCGGTTGCAGGGTTAATTTTGTAGTTTCCTAAAGCATCAACTTCTGCATCGAAGTTAGCAAAACCGCGTGGATTAAAGTTTCCGTACGAAGGCAAGGCATCATTCCAGAGATAGGTTTCTTTGGCATATAGAAAAATAGAATCTTTGGTAAGCTCATCTCTGCTTCCATTTTTGGATGGGGCACCTGGTTTCGGATCCTTCTTACATGCAATAAGCAAGGTTAATGATACCATAAAGGCAAGAAAGCAATTTTTTAAATTTTCCATATTCGTTAATTTATAATGTCGACAACCTGCACATAATCCACTCCCGCCGCAAGGGCAAATTCTTCATCAATTGTTGAGTTTCCAATAATTGTTATATCTCTTCGGTAAAGATGATGTTTTTCAAGAATATGAACAAACACATCGGTTTCAGGTTTGGGTTTCAGTTCATGGGCAAAGTAAGGTATTAAAAATTGCTCTAAACCGTTCCATTCTAACTGTTTCATCTTATTTAACTGCTGTTCCGGATCGCCGTTGGTAACAATAAATAGTTGTTTCCGATCTATTACAATATCCTGCAATAATTTTAACACGTTCTGAAAGAGCAGTAATTTAAGCGGAAGTTTGGCCGTTTTATGAAGCCTGTAAAAATTTTCCCGGTATTTTTCATCCAAGCCAAATGTTTCTTTTACTCTATCAAATATACCCTCGGTACCATGATGTTCATACGCAGTTTTTAAGAAATTAGTTACCTCTGCAGCTGAAGGAACGGTTTCTACATATTCTATAAAATTGGCAAAAAGATAATACACCTGTAGCAAATAGTCTTTTTCAGGATAAAGCACATTATCCAGCTCAAAAACGAAAGCTTTTTTTGTTACAGGAAAATCGGCGTAGGTTAACATTACCCGGCAGTATAAATAGTGTATTGCATATTATTGTGAGGATCTGCTATATAAACTCCATTTTCAAACTGCCTGGAGTTGATGTCCGGAATATCCGGTTTCACTATAAATTCTTTTTCAAGCACAACAAAAATAATTCCTTTTTTAATAGCTACTGTTAATAAATTTCTTACAATTTGTGTAGAAGGCACTAGTACCCGAATGTGATATTCTTCAAACAATTGCCGGGCTTCGGATAAAGCAAGTATATCATCTTTTTTTAGTGGATAAACCAAATCAATTTGCTTGTCTAAACAGAGCGACAGTAATTCGTGAGCAAATGAAGGGGCATTACCGGCAGGAATTTTAACAAATTTTTTTTCTGTAAGCTGGGGCATATCAACCTGATCAGCGTAAATAAAATGGAGTTCCTGATCTAACAAATGTTGTAATTTATAGGCATGGGCTGTACTTGCAGCAGTGATAAGCGCCTTCAAAACGATAATTTTTATAACTGTTCCACGATGAGGCCATCTTTCATCATCACTTTCCGATCGGCCATTTCGGCCAGGTCTTCATTGTGGGTAACAATGACAAACGTCTGCTCAAATTCATCCCGAAGATCAATAAAGAGTTTATGCAAGCTTTCCGCATTGGCAGAATCTAAATTTCCAGAAGGTTCATCCGCCAGTATAAGCAATGGATTATTCATCAAAGCCCTTGCTACAGCTACTCGCTGTTGCTCTCCACCCGAAAGTTCAGTTGGTTTATGATTAGCCCGCTGTTCTATACCCAAAGTGGCCAAAAGTTGCAGTCCACGTTTCTCTACTTCCCTTCTGTTTTTTTTTGCAATAAAGGCTGGAATGCATACATTCTCAAGGGCTGTAAATTCGGGCAATAAATGATGAAACTGAAAAATAAACCCAATGTATTCATTTCGAAAAGCACTTAATTTCTTTGCGGATAAATGATTTACCTGAATCCCGTTAATAGAAACTGTACCCGAATCAGCCTTATCGAGTGTGCCCACAATGTGTAAAAGTGTACTTTTTCCCGCTCCAGATGCACCAACAATGGTTACAATCTCTTTCTGTTGAATTGCTAAATCTACTCCTTTTAGAATCTTTAGCTTTCCGTACGATTTATGAATGTTTTTCGCCTGCAGCATAGGGCGAAGATAGAGATTTTGCAAATAATCACACCCAAAAGCCTAAAATCAAGTACCCTATTGACAATTTGAAAATTTTGGTAGTTTTACGCCAAAATTTTACGAAATGAACATTCACGAATATCAAGGTAAGGCCATATTGAAAAGTTTCGGCGTGCGGGTACAAGAAGGCATTGTGGCTGACACACCTGAACAGGCGATCGCAGCTGCAAAAAAACTAAAAGAGGATCACAATTCGGATTGGGTGGTGGTGAAAGCACAAATCCATGCAGGTGGACGTGGAAAGGGTGGCGGCGTAAAGCTGGCCAAAAACCTGGATGAGGTTAAAGAAAAGTCGCAACAAATTATTGGGATGCAACTCATAACGCCTCAAACTGGTCCCGAAGGCAAAAAAGTAAATAAAGTTTTGGTAGCTCAGGATGTCTACTATCCCGGTGAAAGCGAAACCAAAGAATTTTACATGAGTGTTTTGCTTGATCGTGCAAAAGGACGCAATATTGTAATGTATTCTACCGAAGGTGGTATGGATATTGAAGAAGTGGCAGAACATACTCCACATTTAATTTTTAAAGAAGAGATTGACCCTAAAGTGGGCTTACAAGGCTTTCAGGCTCGAAAAATTGCGTTTAACTTAGGTTTAAGCGGCGAAGCTTTTAAAGATATGACCAAATTTGTTGCCGCCCTTTACAAAGCATACGAAGCAACAGATTCTTCCATGTTTGAAATCAACCCGGTTTTAAAAACTTCGGATAATAAAATCTTAGCGGTAGATGCAAAAGTAAATCTGGATGATAACGGTTTGTTCCGACACCCGGATTATGCCGCCATGCGGGATATTACTGAGGAAGACCCAATGGAAGTTGAAGCCAGTAAATCCAATCTGAATTATGTAAAACTGGATGGAAACGTAGGCTGTATGGTAAATGGTGCCGGCTTAGCCATGGCCACGATGGACATCATCAAATTAGCAGGTGGCGAACCCGCTAACTTCTTAGATGTTGGCGGAACAGCTAATGCAGAAACCGTTAAAGCGGCATTCAACATTATCCTGAAAGACCCGAATGTAAAGGCCATTCTGATCAACATCTTTGGGGGTATTGTGCGTTGCGACAGGGTTGCTCAAGGTGTTATCGATGCTTACAAGGAGATCAGAAATATCCCGGTTCCAATTATTGTACGTTTGCAAGGGACTAACGCCCAAGAAGCTAAAAAGTTAATTGACGAATCGGGATTGAAAGTTTACTCGGCCATCTTGTTAAAAGAAGCTGCCGAGTTAGTAACCAAAGTTTTATCCGCATAAAATCTTTCAAAACCCCGAATATAAAAATGCCATTCGGTTGAGTGGCATTTTTTGTTACAGCAAAGTATAATTTAATATCCTCCTCCTCCATCACCGCCTGACCCACCTGACCCAGAACTACCGCTAAAAATTATATTTCCTCTCATTTCACCAGATGGATAGGTATTACTATGAATATTAATATACCATTTTCCTGCTAACAACTGATCGATTTGTACTTGTGTTAAGACTATTGTAGTACCGCTTAACGTTCCCGAAGTACCTGTAGAAAACCCTTCAATTGGAATAGATATAGGAGAAGATTTTAGAGAAGAACCATCTTCTGCACCATGAAAATGCATTCCCGTAGTAGAAGTTGAACCAGAACCAAGTTGCCATATAATAGTATAAGCAATAGTTTTCGCATTCGGATCAAAGGCGATCTCTGCAGTGCCGCTTCCGGTTGTGTTCACTGGAGGTACTTCACTAGCACCCGTTAATTGAATAGTAACTCTTTTTATAGGGTTTGTATCCGTTTTTTTACTCTTTTTACATGTCGGTAATAAAAGTATAGTGCTTAAAGAAACAGCAGCCAAAATTAGCCATCTGTTAATTAATAATAGCTTTTTCATAAGAATTGATATTTATTAAAATAACGATAAAATACCAGTAAAAGTTTCCCTATAAAAGCTAAAAAAGCCTTGGTAACAACATTTTTATTCGCTTATAAAATAATTAACATTTAAATTCACGCTTCCTTATCAAACGAAATATAAAATGAGATTATTTAGGTTCAAGTTCCTCCTTTTAGGAATAGCGTGTATTTCAATAAATACGCAAGCACAACAAAGTGCTAAAACGAGTGCAGCTGTTAAGTTTATTGATCCAAAAAATATGGATTTTACGATTAAACCAGGTGATGATTTTTATCTATATGCTAATGGCGTTTGGATTAAAAACAACCCTGTACCAGCAAAAGAAACGCGTTGGGGAAGTTTTCATGTTTTAAAAGATTTTAATACCAGCGTAGTTAAATCCTTATTAACTGAAGCAGCGAGTAATAAATCCTTAGATGGATCGCCGGAGCAAAGAATTGGCGATTTTTATGCAGCAGGAATGGACAGTATCGCCATTGAAAAATTAGGCTTTACCCCTATCCTACCAGATTTAAAGCGAATTGATCAGATTAAGGATTTAGCTGGCATTATCAACGAAGCTGCTGTTATGCGAACCAAAGGAATTGCTTCGCCCATGTTTACTTTCTATGTAAATCAGGATTCAAAGAATGTAAACACGATGATCTCTCAACTGTACCAAGGTGGAACAACTTTACCGGATCGTGATTATTACTTAAAAGATAATACACGTAACTTAAAAATTAAGGAAGCTTATCAAGCATATATCGTTAAATTATTTACGCTAACAGGCAGTAACGAAACTATCGCAAAGAAGAATGCAGAGATCATATTTGCAATTGAAAAATCTTTAGCCGAATCACAATTAAGCCGGGTTGAGCTTCGCGACCCTGTAAAAACATATAATAAATTTTCAATAGCAGATTTTAGCAAAACTACCCCATATCTAAATTGGCAACTAGTATTAGCTAAAATGAAGGTGAATGGACAAGATTCACTACTCGTTTCTTCCCCTAAATTCTTTTCTGATTTAAATACCTTATTAACAAAAACATCTATACCCGACTGGAAAATCTACTTACAATGGAATGTTTTAAAAAAATCGGCTCCTTATTTAAGTTCTGCCTTCGTTGATGCCAATTTCGCGTTTAATCAGGTTTTAAGTGGACAGAAAGTTCAAACACCTCGCTGGCAACGCATGTCAAATCTGACGGATGATGCTATTGGTGAGTTACTGGGTCAATTGTATGTTAGAACCTATTTTAAGCCCGAAGCGAAAGCACGCATGATGGAGATGATTGGTAACCTTAGAAAAGCGTTCGAAATACGGATTAAAAACCTGGACTGGATGAGTGACGTAACTAAAGAAAGAGCTTTGGCTAAATTGGCCGCGTTTTCTCCGAAAATCGGCTACCCGGATAAGTGGAAAACTTACGAAGGTTTAAAAATAAATCGGGCTACATTTTTTGCAAACGTTCGAAATGCTGAGGCTTGGGAATACCATGACATGGTGAACCAATTGGGCAAACCTGTAGACCGCACTCGTTGGGGAATGACTCCGCCAACCGTAAATGCGTATTATAATCCGGTTAAAAATGAGATTGTTTTTCCTGCAGGGATTTTACAATTTCCTTTCTTCGACCCCAATGCGGATGATGCCATCAACTATGGCGGCATAGGGGCTGTAATCGGGCACGAAATGTCGCATGGTTTTGATGATAGAGGAAGCCAGTATGATAAAGATGGCACGCTACGCAACTGGTGGACAGAGGAGGACCGAACTAAATTCGAAGCGAAAAATAAAATGTTAGGTGAACAGTTCGAAAAGTATACCGTATTAGACACACTACATGTAAACGGAAAACTTACTATGGGTGAAAACATTGGTGATTTGGGAGGTTTAAACGCTGCTTATGAGGCTTTTAAAATGACCCAACAAGCCCAGTCGAACGAAATAATTGACGGATTCAATCCAGATCAACGCTTCTTCTTGTCATGGGCGCAAGTTTGGAGAGGTAATATTCTACCAGAATCTGCAGCACAACAGATTGTAGTTGACACGCATTCTCCCGGCCAATACCGTACCATTGGCGCTCCTGTTAATATGGATGCCTGGTATAAAGCCTTTAATATACAGCCCGGAGATAAACTATATAAAAACCAAGAGGAGCGGTTAAAAATCTGGTAGCAAGACATCAAAAGGCCATTAAAACGATGGCCTTTTGACGTTTTTTTAGTCTATTATTAAACCACTACCTTTAATATCTCGCGATAAGATCGGTCTACATGCGGTTTAAACTCATCGTACCATCGTTGCCAGTCCTGAGTTCCCATACTTTTCTCCAAAGATTTCTCATAATCGGTCATGCTACTATAACCCTCTTCAAATATTAAACGGTAAGCATCTCCTGTAAAATCTGACAATGCCCGCAAATGCTGGGCATCCGGAAGAAGCCCTTTTTGAATTGCCTGGGCTAACAACGCTTTTGCATCTTTATAATGCCCAAATTTGAGATAAAAAATATCACGTATAATATACATCTTGAATAAATTTTATTACTTTTTAAGAACTAATAAAGTAGATACATTAGGGGTACAAAAATTATATAGTATTGTTTAAGAATAATGAAATAAGTACGTCAAGTGAGAAAGATTAAGATTATTTTTTACATTCATTGAGATATGCACTTTTTTGTAGAAAAAGGATCCATTGTGCGCCAGATATGGGGTAAAGGTGATACCATTCTTTTTATTTTTGCCGGAGCTGCTGCCGAATTTGCTTTAAATAAAGCGGTAGACTGGCTTTACTTTACCGGGCGACTGCCATCTGACCCTCTGGGGCGTCTATTTTCCACCGTCGGTTATGCCCGATTAATTGTTTTTTCTGAGTTGGAAGAAGCGCATAAAGCTATTGATAAAATAACTGCAATACATCAAGGTGTGGAAACGCAAAGAGGAATGCAGATTCCGGAATGGGCTTACCGCGACGTTCTTTTTATGTTAATTGATTATTCTATACGTTCTTTTGAGTTGTTAGAAAGAAAACTTGATCTGGCAGAAAAAGGAGAGGTATTTGACGTATTCTATAGGATGGGCAGCCGTATGGGAATAAAAGAATTGCCTTTAAATTATAGTGATTGGCTCTTAAAAAGAAATGAGCACTTAAACCAGAATCTAGAAAAAAGTACATTCACTATTGATTTGTACAAGCAGTATAAAAAGCATTTGGGAATTATCCGGTATAACATATTAAAAGAAGCACAACTATTGGTTGCACCGAAAAAAGTAAATCAATTGTTAAAATTGGGCGAATTCTCGTGGCTGAAACCCATAATAGGGTTATACAAACTAAGCCGAACTTTTAAAATGGATTGGATTTTAAAGTCCTTAATTCTTCCGGCTAAATATAAAGTAGCAATAAAGGAACTGGATAAAAATTAATTTCTGGAATTATTTGTTTAGTTTCTTGTTTCGCCAATAATTCAGCATTGCCCATGAGGCAGCACCTTCGTAGGTAATTGTTTTATCAGGCGCAACCTTAACAAAATAAACACCTGTCCAGGTAAAAGGTGACACGTCTGGAAATGAGGGATAATTACTGCTCCTTTTTTCATTAATTGGATGATGGGTAACAATTAATATAATTTTATTATCAACAGGTTGGCCATTCATAATTGCCAGCATTCCACTAAAAAGGCTTTGCCCAGATGTATTATGCTCTGGATGGTTAATTCGGCCATCGGTAACAATAACAGGACCGGCATTTACCAATTCGGCAGTAGACTTCGCCCGGCAAAACTCACTGCTAAAAACACGGGCAATGGGCAATTGAATATCCTTAAAGATGATACCCAAAGCTATTGAGCGTTGCCTTCCCCGATCGTTTAACTGCCTTGCCAGACTCGCATCACATGATTTCCACCAATTAGCAGGACCACTTGCTCCTATATCTTTTCCATTATCAGCATCGCCATGTCTT
>JANWIB010000047.1 GCA_025450155.1 Sphingobacteriaceae bacterium | reverse complement strand
TGTAGGCTTTATTGTTTTATTGGGGTTTAGTGAAACAACACATCTTAATTTCCCCATGAATATCATCAACCCTGAATACCAATCGCCAATATATTTCAGCATTTTTGCGCTATTGGTAATTCCCTTAATGGCATTGGTTCTGTTTGCGATACGGGTTTTATTCAACAAAAAGATAATAACCCGTACGGGATCATTCGCTATGCTACTAATCTGGCTTACCGGACTGGGCTGCGGTATTTATTATGGCTCTAAATTGGGGGCTCAATTTGCAGACGAAGCCAGTTTCTCTGAAGTGGAGGATATTAAAGCCTCTCCTGTGTATTATTTAAAATTCAATGACATCCGTTTTTTGACAAAAGAGGATAGCACGGAATTAGATATCAACGATCATTCACGTGGAATAATAATGGATGGCACTGATAAAGAAATCAGGATGCCGGATGCATTATCATTATATATTGAACGGGCTGATATTGAAAAACCGACCTTAACCAAGATTTTTAGTGCTAGAGGACCAAATTTTGAAACCGCTTTAAAGACAGCACAAGCTGTTGACTATAAGTTGGCTCGTCACTCGGATTCGACTTTGTTATTACCTGGTACTATTTTTACTAAAAGCCACCTTTGGCGAAACCAAAAAGTTAAATTGACACTAAAAATCCCTTTGAATACCCGGTTAGTTTTTGATACCCGATTAAACTCTATCCTGGAAAATTACAATCTATGGGATTGTGTACCACAGAACGCATCTGAAGAAACCTTATCGGAATGGGTTATGACAGAAAATGGGTTAAAATGTAAAAATGATTCTTTATACAAACGGAACATTCGTTAAAAATCGCCGTTTGCATAACACTTAAATGAATGAGGGCCTGCAGGAGATTTAATTTTAATGGAACCGCCCTTAGGCGGTTTTTTTCATTTATTAAATCAATCCTGATTTTATCATATTTGTAAAAACATTCTTTAATGGATATAGAACAGCTTTATTCTCATTTTTTACAGCATCCGCAAATCTGTACTGATACCAGAAAGATCTCTTCCGGATGCTTATTTTTTGCACTGAAAGGCGAAAACTTTAATGGAAATTCTTTTGCAAACCAAGCCTTGGCGACGGGAGCAGCTTATGCGATAATTGATGAAAAAGAATATGCCGAGGGCGAGAAATATATTTTAGTGGATGATGTTTTAAAAACCTTGCAAAGGCTGGCAAATTATCACAGAAAAAAACTATCTATTCCCTTTATAGGCATTACCGGAACCAATGGGAAAACCACTACTAAAGAATTAATTCATTCTGTTTTATTGCAAAAATTTAAAACTTACGCCACACAGGGAAACTTAAACAACCATATTGGTGTTCCGTTAACTATCCTTTCTATTACTTCGAATATAGAAATGGCTATCATCGAAATGGGAGCTAATCATCAGAAGGAAATTGAGTTTCTGTGTACTATTGCAGAACCCACCTATGGCTTGATTACCAACGTCGGAAAGGCACATTTAGAAGGTTTTGGCGGATTTGAAGGCGTAAAAAAGGGCAAGGGGGAACTTTATGATTTTTTGAGTAAAACAAAAGGAATAGCATTTATAAACCAGGATAACAGCTACCTGATGACCATGAGCCAGGAGCGAGGTTTAAAAAATGTCATATATTATGGCGATTCAATCGATTGTTATATACACGGCAAATTGATAGCAAACAACCCGTTTCTTACTATAGAATGGGAGGTTGAAAATAAAAAGTACCGGGCAGAATCTAATTTAACTGGAACATACAATACCGAAAATATTCTTGCAGCTATTGCTATTGGGAGTTACTTTGGATTAACTCCCGAAGAAATAAACGCTGGAATTGAAACTTATATGCCGACCAATAACCGATCTCAAATAACAAAAACAGAAAAAAATACCTTAATCTGCGATTATTACAATGCTAATCCAAGCAGTATGGATGTTGCACTCAAAAATATAGCGGCCATGCCGGTTGAAAATAAGGTACTGATTTTGGGAGATATGTTTGAATTGGGGGGAGAATCATCAGCAGAGCATCAAATCGTATTAGAAAAAGCTCGAATTATTAACGCTGATAAATGCATTTTTATTGGGCAAGATTTCAAAAAACATCAAAAAACTGGAGATTATTTCTTCAACACCACAGATGAAGCATATGATTTTATCAAAAGTCATCCTATAAAAAACTCCACGGTTTTAATTAAAGGCTCAAGAGGAATGAAGTTGGAAAAGTTGGTTGAGTTATTGTAGTATCAATTTATCGAGCAGGCTCAACTCTCAGACCCGCATCACTTACTTCACGCAGGGGATTGTCTCGCATATTTTGTTCAAATTCAAAGACATAAATACCTTTTTTTGGAAATTTATAGTTCTCTTTAAATGGCAACTGGTAGCTATAGAGATTCCCCGAACCACTTCCCAACCATTCGCCATCGGGATAGGCTAATTGGAATTCTTTTCGTTCTTTGGTTCGCTTCTTATCGGGGCCCGTTTGGTAGATAATTACAAAAATATTCGAGTATTTATAATCGGCGGTATGCCTTAAATTAAAATACAAGTTGTATGCTTTTGAAGCATCCTTAACCTGAACTGGAATGCGTACCGTTTTGATATAACTCCAATTGCGATCACTTATTTCTATATTGGTGTCAATAATCGCATTATCAGTACATGCTGTTATAAAAGCAGGAAAAAGTAGAAGCAGGAAAGGGATAAATCGCTTATTCATTGCCATTTTCTTTCGGCCGATTAGGATTTCTATACCTGCCTTTTCGGCGGTTGTTCCTGTTGGCATTATTAGCTGGTTTAGTTTCGGTGTTTTCTGCCGCGGCCCTGATTGCCTGCTGATTTATTTTATTTAAGTTTTGTTTTTCAGGCAAATTACCTTTTTCTCCCTGGCTGCTATATTGTGCTCTGCCTTTATTCCGATTATTGCTTTTTTTCTTTTTACGGTTCTTATCATCCAAACGAGTTAAACTATCCTGTCCAACCACATTTTCATAATCCAAATTCTTGGCAGTAACAGGTGCTTCCAATTCCACTGCCTCATCTTTTAAATCTTCCGGCTTAATTCCTTCTTTATTCAATTGCCATATTTCTTTTACGCGATCTATTTCTAACGGAATCCAACTTTCTTCATTAGGATAGCTAAACCACATCAATTTTTTAAAAATATCAGTTTTTTGCAACCTGGCAACGCCTTTTTCTGTTGCAAGATGATCAATATTATCTGGTACATGTTTTAAGGCATCCATATACGTGTCCAGCTCATAATTTAAGCAACACTTCAACTTGCCGCATTGCCCCGCCAGTTTTAGTGTATTTAAAGAAAGATTTTGATAGCGTGCAGCAGCGGTAGAAACCGTTTTAAAATCAGTTAACCAAGTGGAGCAACATAACTCTCTCCCACAAGACCCTATTCCACCAAGGCGGCTGGCTTCCTGACGCATCCCAATTTGTCGCATCTCGATGCGAACACGGAACGACTCGGCCATACGCTTAATTAATTCCCGAAAATCTACCCGGCCTTCGGCTGTATAATAAAAAGTGGCTTTGGTTTTATCACCCTGGTAATCTACATCGCTCAACTTCATAGAAAGTCCCAGCTCTAAAGCCAGTTTTCTTGACTTGTGCATGGTTTCCCATTCTAAATCTTTTGCGGCTTTCCACTTATCTACATCGGTTGGAGTTGCTTTTCGATAGATTTTTTTAGTAACATCCTCTAATTTTAGATGCTTCTTTTTCAATTGCATTCTTACCAATTCTCCGGTTAAAGAAATATGCCCAATATCATATCCTCCCGTACTGGTTTCAACGGCTACTAATTCGCCGTTTTCCAAATAAATATTATCGGTATTGATATAAAAATCTTTACGCGATCCTTTAAATTTTACCTCAACAATATTGAAAGGTTTGTAATTAGCCGGCATGTCCATGTGGGCAAGCCAGTCATAAACATCTAATTTGCTACATCCATTTGTAAGGCAAGAGCCGTTACTTTTGCAGCCTGCAGGCGTACATCCGCCACCTGATGAACAACTTCCACATCCCATTTAATTAACTATATGTTGAGTCCCTTGCGGGAGCGTATTAAACTTTAATATCTTAACAATTTGCAAAGATACATCTAAAAATAAGATTTTAGGATTTGCATTTCGCTCTATATGATAGTGTGCTTTTTCAAGTTCGTTATACATAGCTTCGGTTTTAGCCAAATCTATTATTTTGCTAAAATTAATTACAAAATCATTTTCTGCCCTGGGTAAATGCACCAGATCTGATGCACCCGAAAGTACAATTAAACACTCTCGAATGATATTCATTCCGTATCGAATAAAATCCTTCTGATTTTCCCGGCCCAATTTTGAAGCGGTTTCTACAAAATCGGCAATTTGAGTCCCTTTGTTTGCAAAACACATGCGTAACCAATCAGAAAATAATCCGAAGTTATTATTGATTTCTCCGTTGAACATGGTTAAAGCAGTCTGTATATTTCCTTCGCTTAAATAAGCAATCTGCGCTGCTTTTTCTGGCTCGGCCAGGTATTTTTCAATCAAATATCTCTTTATATCTTCATTGCTCAACCGATTTATTTTCACCAGTTGTGTTCTGGAAAGAATCGTGTTCAGAATCTGATCCTGATTTTGTGCCACAAGTAAGAACAGGGTTTTTTGAGGCGGCTCTTCAATAATTTTGAGCAACGTATTTCCTTCCTTATCCAAATATTCGGGAAGCCACATAATTAAAACCTTATACTCGCCCTCGAATGATTTAAGGCTTAATTTTTTAATGATCTGATGACACTCCGCAATATTAATATTGGCCTGCTTGTTATCCGAATCCAAATGCTCACGCCATTCGTCCAGGTTTAAATAAGGATTAACCAGAAAAGCTTCCCGCCATTCTTCAATAAATGTAACAGCGGTATCATCTTTATGCTTGGCAAAAAAAGGGTAAGAAAAGTGCAGATCAGGATGAATTAATTTAGCGTATTTCCTGCAAGAAGCACATTCACCACAACTATCGGCTTCCAGGCGGTTTTCGCAGGCAATATATTGCGCATAAGCCATCGCTAAAGGTAAGCTTCCACAACCTTCAGGTCCTAAAAACAACTGGGCATGACTTATCCTTCCGCTTTTAACGGTTTGGAGCAAGTGCGCTTTAACCTCCTGCTGGCCTACAATTTCGCTAAACTGCATGGATGCAAAATAAGAAATAGATTTTAGATACAAGATGAAGAGGCAAGACTTTTACAAATCCTTTATGCTACTTTTGTTGTTAACACTATCGCATTTTAAATATGGCTCGGATAATGGCTTTTGATTATGGTACCAAGCGTATCGGCATTGCCGTTACCGACCCCTTACAGATTATCGCTACTGGTTTGGACACCATTCATCCCAAAGACATCATCGAGTTTTTAAAAAAATATATGCAAATCGAACGGATAGAACGCTTTATTGTAGGAGAGCCTAAACAAATGGATGGATCGGCATCGCAGTCTGCACCACATGTTAAGGGATTCATCACGACCTTAAAAAAGAACTTTCCAACAATTCCGGTTCAAACTTTGGACGAACGCTTTACTTCAAAAATAGCTTCGGCAACCATTGCCCAAAGTGGTTTAAAAAAATCAGACCGGCAAAGAAAAGAGCTGATTGATACCATATCAGCCACGCTGATTTTACAATCGTATCTCGAAAGAAAAAATTTCTCCTAATACATACATCGCCAATACTATAGGTTGAATTTTGATCTTTAAAAATCAAAATGTATACCTTTGTTAGATGGAACTCCTAAACGATGCGCTCCAGACTTACCTGGAACAACATTGTGAGCCGGAGCCGGAATTACTCCAGCACATAAGCCGGGAAACTAACCTGATGGTGCCAATGGCCAAAATGCTATCCGGCCATTTTCAAGGTAGGGTACTTAGTTTTCTAAGCAAGATTATCCAACCGGAACGTATTCTTGAAATCGGCTCATTTACAGGCTATGCCACCTTAGCGCTTGCAGAAGGATTGAAAGAAAATGGGCGCATTTTTACGGTTGATATTAATGAAGAGTTAGAAGAGCGGGTAAGGGGATATTTTAAAAAATCGAACTTCGGGCATAAAATCACGTATCAGGTAGGAAATGCTTTGGAATTTATTCCGACCCTTAACGAGACTTTCGACCTCGTTTTTATTGATGCTGATAAAAAGAATAATGGGGTTTACTACGATATGATATTTGATAAAGTACGAAAAGGTGGACTCATTGTAGTTGATAACGTACTTTGGAGTGGCAAAGTCGTATCGGATGTAAATGATAAAGACACGCAGTTAATCCGGGATTTTAATGAAAAAATAACTAATGACCATCGTGTAGAAAAATTGATTTTACCAATACGTGATGGTTTATTTATAATCCGTAAAATTTAAAATTATGTTAAAACGATTGATCATAGTATGCCTGATTTTAGTATCTGGATACTCCTTCGGACAATCAGCAGCAAAAAAGTATATTAATACCTACAAGGACGCTGCTATACAAATTATGAACGAACAAGGGGTTCCAGCTAGCATTATCCTGGGCGTTGCCATGCACGAATCCGGAAGCGGGACCAGCAAACTTGCCCGGCACCTGAATAATCATTTTGGTATTAAAGGTAAAAACAAGTCCAAAAAAATTCGCTCCGCCTATAAAGGCTATGAATCTGTTGCAGATTCGTACAAAGATTTCGCCGGTATCATCACAAGAAAAAGGTTTTTTAATAAGTTAAAAAACAACTCATCTTCCAGTTATATCACCTGGGTTAAAAGCATACAAAAATCAGGATATGCCAAAGATCCCGCCTGGGCCACTCGGGTGCTTAATACAATAAAAAAATACAAGTTGCACGAATTTGATGGGGCCACCCAAGCCACCGGAACTATCGAAAACTCAACCTCTTCGGAAGTAAAAAATCCACCGACATCTTAAAATAAGGCAGAATAACATTATTACATGAAACGATATTTATTCCTGATTACAGGCATTTTCTTTTTAAGTTCTTGCAGTGCTAAGAAAATTACGATAAGTGCCAATCGCCACTCTGTGGGAAAGCAAAAAGTTACTAAAAGAGATTCTTTAGTTAATAAATACTCGCCGGAAGGATACATTGAACGTTTTAAAGAAATTGCAATAAAAGAAATGAGCCAATACGGCATACCGGCAAGTATTACCCTAGCACAAGGTTTATTGGAATCCGGAAACGGAAACAGTGTACTTGCCAGAGAGGCCAATAATCATTTTGGTATTAAATGTCATAGTGACTGGACCGGAAAAACCTTTCTTCAGGATGATGATAAGAAAAATGATTGCTTTAGGGTTTATGATGACCCCGAAGAATCCTATAAAGATCATTCCGAATTTTTAAAAAAGAAGCGTTACGCTTTTTTGTTCGAATTGGATAAAGGTGATTATACGGGCTGGGCTTATGGCTTAAAACAAGCCGGATATGCTACAAATCCTAAATATCCCGAGCTTTTAATCGGTTTAATTGAACGATATAATTTAAACCGGTTTGATAGCGGAGAAACAACTATCGCCAAAATAAAAAGAGAAGATAAAGCGCTTGAAGTACTAGTTGAACAAGTGCATAAAGAGGAAAAAAAAGAGGCGGGAAGAACTTCGTTAACAATGAAAGTTTATGAAGTAAAGCAAGGCGATACACTCTATTCCATAAGCAAACGATTTGGTTTAACTGTTGATGAAGTTAAAATCTTAAATAGCATAAACGGAGCAGACATCAAACTGGGACAATTATTAGTTGTTTCTAAATAGTTGTTAATGTTTGTTAAATGGTGTTCAGTAATAGGCTAAATACTTAGTTTTATAGCCTTGAAAAGGATTTTATTTACTCTTGTTTTAGTCCTCTTGGCCACCTGCAACATTGTAGCGCAAGACCGCCAAGTAGAGGGATTGGTGTTTGACAAAGAAAGCAAGCAGCGCTTAACCCGGGTTTATATTTACAATTTGCGCAGCAATAAAGGGCTTTTTAACAATACCAAGGGCGAGTTTAAAACTACGGTTAGAAAAGGCGATACACTTATAGCCGCTTTAGAAGGTTACGGGGTAGATACAACCAGCATTACCACACAAAATACGATCGTATTCTATTTAAAACGAAATAGTATTCTGTTAAAAGAAGTTATCGTTCGCGATAGCTTAAATTCACCAGACAAACAAAGAGAAGTGAATCAAAAAGCATATCAAGACATTTATCGCAAGGGAAACTCTTCCGATATCTTCTCAATAGGTGGTTCTAACGGTATGGCTGGAGCCGGATTAAGTATTGATGCACTCTACAGCCTTTTGAGTAAAGAAGGTAAAAATGCTCGCTACCTGCAACAAATTATTGAACGTGATTACCGTGAGGAAATGATTGATTATCGTTTCACGAAGAAACTGGTAAGGGGAGCCACGGGTTTGGCGGGCGAAGCACTTGAAGATTTTATGCAACAGTACCGCCCATCGTATTATTTTATATTAGATGCAACGGATTATTCCCTTTTAAAATATATCAAGGAAAGTTATCAAATCTATATTAAAAATCCGGCAGCTCACCGTTTGCCACCTTTGATTAGACCATGAAATATTGGATAATACATGTGCCGCTTTTGCCCGTTTCGGGAATGGCTGTATTTCCTTTTATTCTGCTTAAACACAAAAACTATCAAACAGATGAGGTTTTAATTAATCATGAGCGGATACATTTACGTCAGCAGATAGAAATGCTTATCCTCCCTTTCTATATGGCATATCTTATAAATTATCTAATAAATCTTTTACGATATAAAAACCATTATAAATCGTACGTCAACATTGTTTTTGAACGTGAAGCATTTTCTATGGATAAAAACTTAGCGTATCTGAGAAATCGAAAGTTCTGGTCGTGGATTCAGTTTTTTCGAACTCATCGGGGTTTATGAAATGATGTTAATACCAAAATTCAAGCCCGCAAGGCCTTATCTTTAGGTTTGATTTAAATATCTGCGTTAGTCTTTTTCTAATCCCAATCGCTTCAAGGCCCCAACCTTATAAACACGTCCAATGGGTATTTGCCTTTCTCCAACCTCTACATCTGTAACTGTATAAGCATGAATATGATGAAGCGCTATTATGAAGGACCTATGAATACGGATAAATTGATTATCCGGCAATTTTTCTTCCAGAAAATTCATGGTTTGATGGGTAATTACCTCTTTATCTTTTGTTACTACTCTTACATAATCTTTCAAACTCTCTATGTAAAGAATGTCGTTTAATAAGGCTTTTACCATTTTTTTATCTGATTTGATGTATATAAACGCATTGGCAGATTCATGCAAATCGGTTCCTATAAAGGCAGGTAAAGATTGGATATCTTTAGGTAAAGCCTTATTAACTGCTGCCAAAAATCGTTCGAAAGCAATGGGTTTCAATAAATAATCCAGCACATTCAACTCATACCCTTCTAAAGCAAACTCACGATAAGCTGTAGTAAAAATTACCTTCGGTGGATTTTTGATACTTTTTAAAAACTCTATTCCGGTGAGCTTCGGCATCTGAATATCCAGAAACAACAAGTCAACCTTATGTTTTAGTAAAAATTTTAGCGCCTCTATTGCATTTTTACAGCGACCAACAAGTTCCAGATACTCCAGATTAGCGATATGATTTTGCAATACATCTAAAGCCAGGGGTTCGTCATCTACAATAAGGCATTTAATTTTGACCATACACAACAGATTTATTTAACTGCAATCTCAAATCAACCGAATAGGCGTATTCATCATCTCTTATTTCTAATTTATATGCTCCCGGATATATCAATTCGAGGCGCCTTTTTACGTTTTTCAAGCCGATACCTTTGGTAAAACCGGTAATATCTTTAACTTCATCATAAGATTTACTGTTTTCGATCTTAAAAGATAAAAATTCCTGTTTTACTTTCAAGTCAATCGTTACCCAAACATTATCGGTTTCGTTACTTACACCATGCTTAAAGCTATTTTCAACAAAAGGTA
>JANWIB010000046.1 GCA_025450155.1 Sphingobacteriaceae bacterium | reverse complement strand
GCGGTTTATTTCAAGAAACATTTCTAACAGTAAACAAAATGCCGGGATACCCTGTTATTGTCGGGAAACTATGAACCGATGATTTCAATTAAACCTATCACAGCAAAACAAACCTGGCCTATTCGACATACGGTGTTATATCGCCAGAGAGCAAATTCAGAAATAAAAATTCTTAATGATGCTGACGGAGTGCATTTTGGGTTGTATATAAATGATGGACTAGTAAGCGTAGTTTCCTGGTTCCAGGAAAATCAAACGGCATATATACACAAATTTGGCACGATGGAAGCGATGCAAAATAAGGGCTATGGAACAAAACTTTTAAATTACGTGATTCATTTCAGTAAATCTAAGGGAATAACGAAACTCTATTGTAATGCCAGCCCGGCTGCCGTTGCTTTTTATCAGCATTTTGGTTTTATTGCCATAGGTAAAACCTGCCAGCCTGATGAAAAAGAGTTTGTTGAAATGGAACTAGATCTTCTCTCTATTTAATAATGTCTTTTTTCTTTAGTAGATCACTTCTACCCGATCTTATTAAGAAAACCCAACTGTGTATGTAGCGCAATACACTTTTCCTCCGTACAGTTATGTAATGTTTCATGATTAACTGTAATTTATATGAAAAAACTATTCTATGCTTCCCTTATCGGCTTATTAGTTATAGGCTGTAATGATAAAACGGATATTCTTCTCGCTGAAAAAAATATTGCTGAGAATACCCCTACTGTAGTATATAATTATAACTCGAATGGTAAAGTCTATATTTTAGGAAATGTTAAAGAAAGCTCGGCAAGCCCTAACTATGGAAATTATGGTTGCTGGGTAGATGGAGTTTGGACTGCTTTGCCTTATGTAGGCGATTTAAGATCTATTTATTTTAATGGGAATGATTTATATGTTGCCGGAACAAAAAAACTTCAGAATGGGTTAACCTGTGCATTTTACTGGAAAAATGGTCAGGAAGTTAAATTAGGTGACGATGTTCAACATTCTGATGTTACTGACATTGCATTTTCTAATGGAAAAGTTTATGTGTGCGGTTCTGAATCAGGAACTACGTATAAAGGAATAATTTGGGAAAATGGCGAGCGTAAATATATGAAGGAAAACGCCTATTTCACCAAAATGAAAATTTTGGATGGGAACATTTATGTATCAGGCTATAGCTATTCTCAGGAAAAAGGAGGCGCTGTAGCCAAAGTATGGAAGAATAACCAGGAACTGAATACTCCCACTGACGATTTTTATAAACTTGTCGATTTAGAGATTACCGGTAGCGACAAAATATATTTAGGTAATAAGGTAAATACGCAAAGTTTTTTCTATTGGAAAAATGGGCAGAGGACTTTATTGGAGCAATCTACCTATTATGGAATGTATGCCGGTTCCATTTATGTTTCGGACAAAAACAATGTTTTAGCCAGCGGTGCTGTAGCTATTAACAGCCCCTATACTCTTTTCGCTGCTGTTTGGAGAAACGGAGTATTAGATGTCATAGATAATACGCCAAACTCTAATGCTAAAGGTATAGCTGAAGTAGATGGTAAAGAATTAATTATAGGAAACGCTCCCATTAAAAATGCGAGTGGTATTGAAGAAAGCAGGGCTTATATTTGGGTGGATGGTGCTAAGCAAGAGCTAACAAGGCCAGCAGATAAACCAATTGCTTCAGCAATGCAATTTTATATCAAAAAATAGTACAGCTGAAAAACGATTTATAGTTCATTACTTAAAAAGAAAGCCATCGATTCAAATCGATGGCTTTCTTTTTGAAAAAATCATAAGCTAAGAAACATTAAATGGAATGTATGGCAGAAAGATGTTAACGATATTTATAAATTTGTAATCTTATTAAACTCATAATGGCTAAAAAGAATACAGAAAATAAACATGTGGCAATAGTCAATAAAAAGTCGTTACAATTTTTTGAAAAATACATTAACAACCCATCTCCTACAGGTTTTGAATGGGAAGGGCAACGCTTGTGGTTGGATTATATTAAACCATATATTGACGAACACTATGTAGATAATTATGGTACTGCCGTAGGAGTAATTAATCCAAAGGCGGAATATAAGGTGGTAATAGAGGCCCATGCAGATGAAATTTCGTGGTTCGTAAATTATATCACCAAAGAGGGGTTAATCTATGTTATTCGCAACGGTGGCTCCGATCACCAAATTGCTCCTTCAAAAAGAGTAAATATCCACACGGATAAAGGCATTGTTAAAGCCGTATTTGGTTGGCCGGCCATTCATACCCGTAATGGCGAAAAAGAAGAGGCCCCCACATTAAAAAACATCTTTCTGGATTGTGGCTGTACTTCAAAAGAAGAAGTGGAAGCCTTAGGAATCCATGTAGGGTGTGTAATTACTTATGAAGATCAGTTCATGGTTTTAAATGATCGTTATTACGTAGGTCGAGCCTTAGATAATCGTGCCGGGGGATTTATGATTGCCGAAGTTGCCCGCCTGTTAAAAGAAAACAAGAAAAAACTTCCTTTCGGCTTATATATTGTTAACGCGGTGCAGGAAGAAGTGGGTTTACGTGGAGCGGAGATGATCGCCAACCGTATTAAACCAAACCTGGCTATTGTTACTGATGTGACACATGATACCCAAACGCCAATGATTAATAAAAATACCCAAGGTGATTTGGCTTGTGGCAAGGGCCCGGTTATTTCTTATGCTCCTTCAGTACACGTTAACCTGAATAAAATTTTAGTTAAGGCTGCAGAAGATAATAAAATTCCATTCCAGCGCCAGGCTTCATCGCGTTGGACTGGAACCGATACCGATGCATTTGCATATTCTAATGATGGCGTAGTATCGGCGCTTATTTCATTACCCCTGCGTTACATGCATACCACCGTTGAAATGGTACACAAAGAAGATGTAGATAACGTCATCAGGCTGATCTATGAATCCTTATTACGGATAAAAAGCGGGCAGGATTTTAGGTATATAAAATAACCTAAAATAAATATACAGGGATGGCGTTTGTATAAATACATAGGACTCTTGAAAAAGAAGGCAGTACAAACTCAGTTTGCAACTGCCTTTTTTATTCTTAAAAACCATTAGCCTCTTCGTTATTATACTTATCTTTCTTTAGAGTGCTTATATTTGCGGACATTTTTAATTGACACACATGAAACCAACTTTACTGATTTTGGCAGCGGGAATGGCAAGCCGCTATGGGAGTATGAAACAAGTGGACGGCTTTGGTCCCAATAATGAAACAATTATTGATTATTCGATATACGATGCCATACGTGCCGGGTTTGGCAAAGTGAGTTTTATTATCCGCGAAGAATTCTTAGATAGCTTTAAATCTATTTTTGAGCCTAAGCTAAAAGGTAAGATAGAAGTAGATTATGTTTTTCAAAGCTACGACCTTACTCCCTTTGGTATAAATAAAACTATTGAGCGACAAAAACCCTGGGGGACCGGACATGCAGTTTTAGCCGCAAGAAATCAGGTGAAAGAACCGTTTTGTGTTATTAATGCCGATGATTTTTATGGATATGATGCCTTTGATAAAATGGCTAAATTTCTAACCAATGAGGTTAGAGATGATTATTATTCATTGATGGGATATGAGGTAGATAAAACTTTGTCAGAATATGGAGCGGTTTCTCGCGGTATTTGTAAAGTTTCTTCCAGCGGAAGTTTAGAAGAAATTAACGAACGTACAAAAGTGTATGCAAAAGATGGTCAAATCGTTTACGAAGAAGAAAATGGCCAAGTATATCCTTTACATCAGGATGCCCGGGCTTCGATGAATTTTTGGGGCTTTACTCCGGCTATTTTTGCACAAAGCGAACCCATGTTTAAGCGCTTTGTGGAAGCCAATGAAAATAACCCGAAAGCTGAGTTTTTTATTCCTTTAATGGCTGAGCAGTTAGTTGAGGCAAGCGAGGCCGATTTTAAAGTTATTCCAACTTCCTCCAAATGGTTTGGGGTAACCTATAAAGAGGATAAGCCTATTGTGCAGAAAAGCCTGCAAGAATTGGTTGCCAGTGGAGCTTACCCCGAAAAACTTTGGATTTGAATTCTCTATAAAAGTGCATCAACACAAAGCCCTGTGAGAAAATTTTCTTACAGGGCTTTTTTATAACACTACAAGGCTAATTTTATACTTGTGCCTGTTTCTGGCGAATGATATTCAAAGCCGCACCAGCTTTAAACCATTCAATTTGTTGCTTATTATACGTATGATTCACTTTAAACGACTCTTCAGATCCATCGACATGGTGCAATACTACAGTTAACTGACTGCCAGGAGTAAAATCAGTTAATCCAATAATATCAAACGTGTCGTTTTCCTGAATTTTATTATAATCCGCAGGATCGGCAAAGGTGATGCCTAACATACCTTGTTTTTTCAGGTTGGTTTCATGAATGCGTGCAAACGATTTTACCAAAATAACACGCACACCTAAATGACGAGGTTCCATGGCCGCATGTTCGCGGGAAGAACCCTCACCATAGTTTTCGTCACCAACAACTACGGTTCCAACGTTAGCTGCTTTGTAAGCACGCTGCGTTGTAGGAACCGGACCATATTCGCCGGTTAGCTGGTTTTTAACCGTATCGGCTTTGTCATTAAAGTAATTGATAGCGCCGATAAGCATATTGTTGGAAATGTTATCCAAATGGCCACGAAATTTCAACCAGGGACCGGCCATCGAAATGTGGTCGGTAGTACATTTACCTTTTGCTTTAATAAGCAAGCGTAACCCTTTCAAATCAACACCTTCCCAAGCCGGGAATGGTTCAAGTAGTTGTAAACGGCTGGATTGTGGATCAACCAATACACTTACCTGGCTTCCATCGGCAGCAGGAGCCTGGTAACCGGCATCTTCTACCGCGTAGCCTTTAATTGGCATTTCCAAGCCTTGCGGCTCATCCAATTTTACTGCCTGGCCATCTTCATTAATTAACGTATCCGTTAAGGGATTAAACGTTAAATCTCCGGCAATAGCTAAAGCCGTGGTAATTTCCGGAGATGCTACAAAAGCATGTGTGTTCGGGTTACCGTCATTACGTTTCGCAAAATTTCTGTTGAAAGAAGTAAGAATAGAATTTTTCCTATCCGGGTCATCCGTATGGCGGGCCCACTGTCCGATACAAGGTCCGCAGGCGTTGGCCAAAACTACACCACCAATTTTCTCAAAGGTATCTAAATAACCATCCCGTTCAACCGTATAGCGAACCATTTCGGAGCCAGGTGTAACCGTATATTCGGATTTTACTTTTAATTTTTTATCTATTGCCTGCTTGGCTAAGGATGCGGCACGGGTAATATCTTCATAAGAAGAGTTAGTACACGATCCAATTAACCCTACCTCTAATTTAGCCGGCCAGTTATTTTCTTTAACCGCGGCCGCGAATTTAGAAATTGGCCAAGCCAAATCCGGTGTAAAAGGCCCATTTACATGTGGTTCCAGTTCTGAAAGATTAATTTCAATCACCTGATCAAAGTAAGCTTTTGGGTTGGCATAAACCTCCGTGTCTCCTGTAAGGTGTTCTTTAATGCCATTAGCCAAATCAGCAATCTCGGCTCTTTCAGTTTCCCTTAAATAGGCTTCTGATTTTTCATCGTACCCAAAAATGGAAGTGGTTGCTCCAATTTCAGCCCCCATATTACAAATGGTGCCTTTTCCGGTAGCCGAAAGCGAACGAGCGCCTTCTCCAAAATATTCAACAATACAACCGGTTCCACCTTTTACCGTAAGAATTCCGGCAACTTTTAGAATAACATCTTTCGCCGAAGTCCATCCCGATAGTTTTCCCGTTAGCTTTACTCCAATTAGTTTAGGGAATTTTAATTCCCAGGCAAAACCCGCCATTACGTCGCAAGCATCAGCGCCACCTACGCCAATGGCAATCATGCCCAAACCGCCGGCATTCGGTGTGTGCGAATCGGTACCAATCATCATTCCGCCAGGGAAAGCATAATTTTCTAATACCACCTGATGGATAATGCCCGCTCCCGGTTTCCAGAAACCGATGCCGTATTTGTTTGAGACAGAAGACAAGAAATCGTATACTTCTTTGTTGGTAATATTTGCCGTATTTAAATCTTCTTCAGCCCCAACTTTCGCCTGAATCAGGTGGTCGCAGTGTACGGTAGAAGGAACAGCCACTTGCGGTCTGCCTGCCTGCATAAATTGCAATAAGGCCATCTGTGCGGTTGCATCTTGCATAGCCACACGATCTGGTGCAAAATCTACGTAAGAAACGCCACGTTCATAAGCTTTTTGTACATCACCACCCCATAAGTGAGTATATAATATTTTTTCTGTTAAGGTTAAAGGTTTGCCAACAACTTTACGGGCAGCTTCGATACGGCCTCCCATTTTGCTGTACACCTTTTTGATCATGTTTAAATCAAATGCCATTATCTTGTTATTAAGGTACTACAATATTCCTGACGAAATTACAAAAAAGCCCCCATGTTGGTTTAGCCGAAATGAAAAAACTGTTCAATTTGGAGAGATTCTAAAATAAACTGAGGTATTAAGGCAAGGACTAAGTGGAAATTTAAATCGCCTAAAAGCGGACTATAAATATAAAAAGCTGAGCTTTAAATTTGGATTGCGTAGTAGAATTTTTAATACAATATAAATATAAAACAGGATAGAAATGTAGTGATAAAAAACAATTAATCATATATAAACAACCAAAAGAATATTGTAAAATAATAAGAGCTGATATGGATACCTGCTTTAATATGCTTGAAAATAAAATAGAAAGAAATCGATATTCGATCCTATTCCTGGTTCAGGTGAATTAAAGGTTATTACAATGGAAGAAAAATGGAGAAGACAGAAATCAACTTTGTAGAAGAAGCTGAAAAGTTAAATAAATTAAAATTTAAAGAAGCATTCGGTAAGCTATTTTATCTAATTGTTCTCAGGATGATTTATGCAAAACCTCTTCATAAATTTTTTTATCTCACTAGTATAGCAGCAGTTTATAAATCGTTAAGCTTTTTTATCCCCCTAATCTCTTTGCTCAGACAGATGTATATGGTTGTAACTAACTTCCTATTACTTGAATGCCCCTTTCCCTTGGTCTGTGTCTTCACAGACCACTTATCATTTTATAGTCGCTCCCTGTAATCCGTAATAAAGCTAAACTTAGAATAGTTTGATTCATAAAATGCGATTGAAGAATAAAGGTAATCATCAATATTCGCACATAAGTCCCAATGGCTTTGCAGAGGATTAAGGTGCATATACTCTAATTTTTGCTCGGCCATTTCCCGGCTAAGTATGGGTATGGCTAAAGGGTCTCTTTGCCAAAATCTATAAGCACGCTCTTTTTCATCAACCTTAAAAAAACTAAGCATATCAGGATGTTTAATTCTAAGATCCGATTGAATGGCATGGGCCGTATACTTTTGAAACGATGCATGTGGCATTTCTTTTCCATTCAGTTCTATCATTTCCCATAACAAATGAATATGATTAGGCATGATAATAAATCAATACACCTTGATTTTTCCTCGCTTTGTTAAATGATTAAGGCTATCAACCAATAGTTGCTTGTATTTATCGGGTTCCAGCAACTATTGATAAACGGTACTCGTCCAGAAATAAACCTCGTTGAGGTACATTTTTGAATTACGATCCTGAGTAAATGGAGAAATCATTCTATAAATGTAATATTTTGAGTTGAAGCATATCACTGGTCTGTGAAGACACAGACCAAGGGGAATATTTTGCCTAAGCTGAATTTAAAAGCAAAGATGATCTTGTCGCATTCATGGAGTTTTTACAACAAAAGATCAGTCAATAACAGTCATTATTTATAGGGCTGCAAAAGTATATCCTTGTTTCTGCCAGTATGCTAATGCTCGAGGCAAAGTATACTCCAGGCGCTTCCAAGCCTTCAAGCTATCGTGGAAGATAATAATAGAGCCATTTTGGGCATGCTTTAATACATTTTGAAGACACTTTTCAGGATTCAGGGTTAGGTCAAAATCGCCGCTCAATACGTCCCACATTATAATGTTAAGATTTGAGATTTGAGATTTGAGATTTGAGACTTGGCTTCTTTTTATTTTGCCGTAAGGTGGGCGGAAGAAAGGAGTTTGAGTTAACTTTTGACACCAAAGTACATTTTCGATATACGTATCATCATCGGTTCCCCAACCGTTTAAATGATTAAACGTATGGTTACCTACCTGATGTCCGGCTTGTATAATTTGACGGAAGATATCCGGGTGTTTTTTAATGTTATCCCCAATGCAAAAAAAAGTAGCTTTGGCATCAAATCGTTTTAGCGTTTCTAACACAAAAGGTGTTGCTTCGGGTATAGGCCCATCATCAAAAGTAAGATAAATACATTTTTCCTTTCGGTTTTTATACCAGGTTAAGCCTGGATAAAGCCATCGAAGCCAGAAAGGAGTTTTAACAAGATACATTGCCATGTTATGCTGCTAAAATACGTATAAGCGCTAACTTCTATCTCACTTTAACATTTTCGATGCATAAGAAAATAATATCTCCTGTAAAATAAGTAATTTCGTTCCCCTAATATCTCTGGAAACGGGATGGTTATGATGAACCCTAAAATAGAAAAGATAGCTGTAATTGGTGGAGGAAGCTGGGCTACGGCTATTGTGAAAATGCTGTGCGACAACACCAACTCTAAAACTGTTTTCTGGTGGATGCGTTGTCCGGAATCTGTAAAACACATACAGACTTACCAGCATAATCCGAAGTATTTAAGCTCGGTAGAAATCAAAGTTCCCGCTCAGAATATTACTTCAGATATCAAATCGGCAGTTGCAGATGCTGATTTGGTTTTGCTGTGCGTGCCAGCTGCATTTCTAAAAGACGCACTTGCTGCTATTGCTCCGGAAGATTTAAAGGGAAAGAAAATTATTTCGGCTATAAAAGGAATTGTACCGGATGAGAATATGATTATTGGTGAATTTATGAATCGATTTTATCATATTCCCTTAAACGATATTATAGTGATTAGTGGTCCTTGCCATGCTGAAGAGGTGGCCCTAGAAAAATTATCCTATCTCACTATTGCTTCGTCAACTATTTCCCTTGCCGAACGATTTGCTGACTTAATTAATACCCGCTACATCAAGACAAATATTTCTGATGATATTTATGGAACGGAGTACGCCGCGGTATTAAAAAATATTTATGCGGTTGCCAGTGGGATCTGCCATGGGGTTGGTTATGGTGATAATTTTCAGGCTGTACTTATTTCAAATGCGATTCGCGAAATGAAACGCTTTGTGGATGCCGTTCATCCCATAAACCGGGATATCAAAGAATCAGCATATTTAGGTGATCTTTTGGTAACGGCTTACTCGCAATTTAGCCGGAACAGGACATTTGGTAACATGATTGGTAAAGGCTATACTGCAAAATCTGCCCAACTGGAAATGAATATGATTGCCGAAGGGTATTACGCGGTAAACTGTATTCATCAGGTGAATAAAATATATCAGGTAAGTATGCCCATTGCCCGTGCAGTATATGCCATCCTTTATGAAAAGCATTCCCCGCAAATTGAAATGAAACTTTTAACCGAGCAGCTTTCCTAATTCCGCTAAAACTTTCCTTTTCGGGCTATGTTGCTTTAGAAAAACGGATGCTATGAAAAAATTAGTTGTAATTGCATTAAGTACGCTACTTATTTCGGGTATAAGCAGTTCGTACGCTCAGCAAAAAAAGGATACAACCACTACGATGGGCCAGGATATTAAACAGGCTGGAAAATCTACCGGGAAAGCGGCTAACAAAGTAGGCAACAAGGTAGGGGAGATTGGCGCTAAAGGAGCAGCCGCTGTGAAGGATAAGCGCCTGAAAAATATAAAAGGGCCTCACGGCGAAACGGTTTATGTAGATAAATACAACCGTAAATACTATATCAATAAAAATGCGAAGCGAGTTTATATCAAATAAAAAATGCCTGGAATCCGGGTCTTTTTTTGTTTAATGCATGTTGATTTACCGATGCTTCTTTACGAAAAACATCCCCCAAAAATCGAAATGAAATTACTTACCTGGCAACTTTCTTAATTTCTCTAAAACTTCTCTTTCATACTCTTGTTTAAGAGGAGCTATGAAAGATTTAATAAAAATATTAGGCATTATCGCCACAGCCGCCACCGTATTGACTGCATTATTCTACAGAAAAAAAAGTAAAGCGTCAAAGAGGCCTGTTTGGGTGGATTTTTCGAGCCTTAACGGTACCGGAAAAGGAATTAATGATAAAAAGTCGACTCTTTATAGTGATGTGTATGGCCCCGCTAATGAAGAAGTACATACCGGCCTTTATGACGGGCCGTTTTATGAGGACTCGAATGGACATCGGGTCTATTTACATAATTATTAAAGGATGATTTTTACGCTAAATACAAAAGCCCGAAATCCGGGCTTTTTTATTTACAAATGGTATTAATTTACCAACGTCTTTTGCGGTCTCCCCCTTCACGTCTTGAGCCTCCGCCACGGTCATCACGTCTCTTTCCTGAGAAATCACGGAATCCTCCATTCCGTTCGCGACTTCCGCCGCGTTCCCGGCTTCCGAAACTTCTTTCCCGATTTCCACCACTGCGCTCCCTGCTGCCTCCATCCCGGTCTCCGGCTAATTCCACACGAACCGACCGTCCCTGGAAGTCGGCACCTTTAAAGTTCTGCTGAACTTGTTCTGCAACCGCGTTTTCAACTTCAAAAAAAGTATATACACCTTTTAGGTCAATCTTGCCAATGGTTTTCCCACTGATTTTAGCTGTGTTGCAGATAAAGCCCAGCATATCGCCTCGGGTGAAATCATCTACAGAGCCCAGATTGATAAACAATCGAGTGAAGTCGCCTCTAACTCCTGTTCTTGCAAAGCGGTCTCCTCGATCGCCTCTTTCGCTACGCTCTTCAAAAGCCGGGGCGTTCAGATCGGGCGCATTTTTATAATAGTCAAGAAAACGGTTAAATTCTAACGAAGCAAAACGCTTAATGATGTCTTCTTTTTCCAAATCCTTAAACTCATCCATAATTCGGGGGATGTATTGTTCGATTTGGTCTTCGTTTACCTCCACGTTATGTACCCGATGAATTAATCCGAATAATTGTTTTTCGCAAACATCGAAACCGGTTGGTACTTCCGTTTTAGTGAATTTTTTACCAATCACCCGTTCTATCTGGCGGATTTTTCCTAATTCCTTGCCGTTGATAATAGCAATAGAAACACCAGATTTACCTGCACGAGCCGTACGCCCGCTTCGGTGCGTATAATTCTCAATTTCATCAGGTAATGAATAATTAATTACGTGAGTCACGTCGTTCACGTCGATACCACGAGCAGCAACGTCAGTGGCAATAAGCAATTGCAAGCTGCGTTCGCGGTAGCGTTTCATTACCTTGTCGCGTTGCTGTTGCGATAAGTCGCCGTGTAAAGAATCGGCATTGTAGCCATCTTTAATCAGCGCTTCGGCAATTTCTTGCGTTTCTATTTTGGTACGGCAGAAAACAATACCAAAAATTTCAGGGTTAAAATCTACAATACGCTTAAATGCCGCATATTTATCGCGTGCACGCACCACATAATATTCATGGTCGATATTGACATTTCCTGTATTCTTAGTGCCCATAGTCAGCTCATGCGGATCGGTCATGTATTTTTTAGCGATCCGCCTCACTTCTGCAGGCATCGTGGCTGAGAACAGCCAGGTTTTTTTATCGTTGGGGGTAGTAGATAAAATAGTATCAATGTCTTCCTGAAAACCCATATTGAGCATTTCATCGGCCTCGTCTAATACTACATAGCGTACCTGGCTAAAATTAATCGCTTTGCGGTTAATGATATCCAGCATACGACCGGGAGTGGCTACTACAATTTGTACGCCGCGTTTGATCTGACGTAATTGATCGGTAATGCTTGCTCCGCCGTAAACGGCTACCACATGCACGTTGGGTAAGTTCTTAGCGTAGTTTTTCAGATCGTTTGTAATCTGTAAACATAATTCGCGGGTTGGACACAGGATTAAGGCCTGTGGATGATTTTCGGAAAAATCAAGTAATTCTAATAACGGGAGGCCAAAAGCGGCGGTCTTCCCCGTTCCGGTTTGGGCTAATCCGACAAAATCGTTGCTGCCTGAAAGTAAAACCGGGATTGCTTGTTCCTGGATTGGCGTGGGACTGACAAATCCCAATTCAGTGATGGCATTAACAATATCATGACGGATCCCCAGCGTGTTAAATGGGTTCATGATAATTTATAAAATCCGGCCGTATTGCCGGAGCGGTGCAAAGGTACGTTTTTTATTTGGAATAGGGTTAAAGGTATTGAAACAGTCGGATGATTGTGCTGCCCAAACACTTGGAACAAGGAAGAGAAAATTTTAAGTAAAGGGTGTCACTTTACAATGACCGCTAACGTTTTTGCGGCTTGGCGATGGTGGGGCATTTGAAAAACGTCAGCCCCACTATTGCCAAATCGATGTCGGCGATAGTGCTTTTTTGTCGCACATTAATTTATTTTTTTGATTCTATAGTTACTGGTACAGTATATGGTACAGCTGTGGTCTCGTGAACATAAACTATTTTCCATTCATTATCGTTTTTCCTAAAAATCATAGTTTTAACATAAGGTTCAATTATCATTTTTGTTTTCTCTATATCCTTTCGCTCAAGCTCATTGCGACTTGTCCAAGTACAGATGACTAAGTTTTTTGTTAGAAACGTGAAATCTTGTTTTATTGTCCTAAAGTTCAATGATGCTAATCTTTTGAACGATTCTGTCTCAACATTCTTCAGTGTCTGAAAGTCTATAACTGAGGCATCAGGATAAACTATTCTAAAATCTGCATCACTTGAGTAAGGTTTTAATGCTGCATCAACATTAAGTTCTTTTGAACCTTTAATGATTTCTTCGATTCTGTCCGAAATGGCTTTCTTGATAATTTGCTTTTCGTCAGAAGAAATTTCTGTCGATTGTATATCAACTGTCGAGTCGTTAGGGCTTTTACAACTACCAAATGCAACCAAAGTCAAAACGATTGCAATTGTCAAAACCTTTAATTTTTTCATTATTTGAATATTTAAATTAATTAATATTTCTCGTCTCTTAGCATTACCGCCTAACGTTCAGGTATTGCCGAAGGCGGCACGAATTTAATTTTGAGCAACGCCGCTTTTGGCAATACAGGCACATTGTCTATTGTTTCGCCCGCTGATAAATTTCGATTAACACCTCTTCTCTGTTCTTTACGTTTTGTTCAATCCTTTTTATGTTAGCTTCAGAAACTTTTGCCCAACCAAGATGGTAATCATATATCCAGATATCATCTGTTTTTGATGATGTGCCTACATGTACAAAGCCTTTTCCTTTTGTTCTACTTTCATAGTACATGCCTGAATTAAACTCAAGGCCATTTACTCCCTTTGGAAATATATCTTTTGCTGGTTTCTTAACTACTTTCCAATAGCTCTGGTAGTAAATTATTTGCTCTTCAAGTTTGATTTCCTTTCCCGAGTTTTTCCGGTAATAGCTATCAAGGATGATTCCTGACATATCATCTGGATGATTTATGCCTCTTTCATTAAAATATTTTGATAACCGCGAGCCTTTCCAAAGGCCCCAATTGTTTCTCATCCACATGCCCAGTCCCATGTGCATCCTTGAAGAGAATTGATCCTCTGTTTGAGTGGGTATGGACTGCTTAATGCTGTCAGGTAAAATTTTATCGAGTTCGATGAAACACTCTTGAAGATCTTTAGGAATGTAACTCTTTTGGGAATTCGAATTAGCATTTTTGGCAGATGGCTGAGCGCAACCATTGAATAAGGTCGCTAAGAGAAAAGTCAATATGAGTGTTATAGTTTTCATAGCATTGTGCCTAACGTTATAATTTACACAATATAAAGAAATAAGAAGTTTTTATGGCTACAATCCCTTCGGAGTGCACCAAGTTGTAATCCTATTTGTATCGACCCCAAAAGCAGGATAATAACAGAGTTTCTAAAAAATAACTGTGCTATTACCTCAACCGGTCCGCCGACTTTACCAATTTTTGATCTTTTCGGATGCCTTTTAAGGCCAAAACAATAAACAGAATAGCTAAAGAAGGCAGAATAACGCCAATGCCATAGTTTTGAAAGTTCATTTGCAAATTACCAACTTCCTGTTTGGCAGTTTGCACCAGCCAGAACGTGTAGGCCAGTATTAGTAAAATGGTGATGTAGCAGATGGTGATTTGCTTTTTGCGATTTTTGTAAAAAAAGATGATCACGAAGGGAACCAAGCCGATAATTACAGTAGCGATCGTTAAAGGAATGTATTCCGTTGATTTGGCCACTACAATTTGTCCATTTACGTTTTGATAAACACCCGTAGCTTTTACCACAGTAGCAATGCCGTTTGCATCGACAAATTGAATAAACGGAAACAGGAATAAACAGAATATAGCAGCAGTCGCGAAAAACAGCCAGATGGTTTGTATACGTTGTAGCATAAATCAATAATTTATAAATGCAAATATAGAAAAGTGTTTGAGCCGCTGCAGGATTTGTAGAGGATAGTTAACTTTGGGCAGTGAACGAAACCCGCAGATTTTTTTTAGAGCTTGCTTATAACGGAACAGCTTATCACGGTTGGCAAATTCAACCCAATGCTCTTACGGTGCAGGAGCTTTTAGATAAAACGCTTTCAATTTTGTTTCGTCATAAAACAGAAACGGTAGGTTGCGGCCGAACGGATACCGGTGTTCATGCCAAACAATTTTATGCGCATTTTGATCTGGAAGTGGAAAAGGGAAAAAAGTGGAAAATGGAAAGTAAAAAGTTTCTGATCAGCCTGAATGCCTTGCTTCCATATGATATAGCGGTAAAAAAAGTAGTGGAAGTAGAGTCTGAATCGCATGCCCGTTTTGATGCCACGTTGCGGGCGTACGAGTATCATATCCACTATCACAAAGATCCCTTTAAACAAAATTTTAGCTGGTTGCT
>JANWIB010000045.1 GCA_025450155.1 Sphingobacteriaceae bacterium | reverse complement strand
GTTTGCGGTATAGGCTATGGTGTGATTTACCTGATAAAAAAGAAATACCATCGCGGACTGATTTTAAATGTGGCATTTGTATTTGCAGGTGCATTGGGAAACATTATTGACTCCACTTTTTACGGAAAAATTTTTAATGAAAGCACCTATTTTGCCCCTGCTAAGTTACTTCCGCAAGAAGGAGGATATGCAAGCCTATTCCATGGTAAAGTAGTTGATATGTTTTATTTCCCTTTAATTGAGGGTACTTTGCCTCAATGGCTTCCTTTTTGGGGAGGCGAAGATTTTATTTTCTTCAGGCCTGTATTTAATATCGCTGATGCTGCTATATCTATAGGTGTAATTCTCATTCTGATTTTTCAGAAACGCTATTTTAAAGAAGATAAATTGGAAGAAAGCAGTCCGCACAGCGAGATTGTTGAAGAGTAAGCAAAGATTTCTTCTGAGAAGGAATAAATAAGGTCACAATACATACATTAACTCTTCCAGGTAAGTTATTTGAAGAATTACATCTGATGGTTTCTCTTTATTTTCCGGATTAAAATAAATCGCTTCTATACCAAAGTTCATCGCTCCACGAATATCGGCTTCTAAGCTATCTCCAATCATCAAACTTTCAACCTTGGCCGCTTCAGCTCTATGTAAAGCATATTCAAAAATTGCTTTGTCGGGTTTATTAGCACCCACCACCTCAGAAATTATCACATTTTTAAAGTATTGACCCAAACCCGTAACAGCAATTTTTAATTCGGTAGATTCTTTAAATCCATTTGATATCAGGTGCAGGCTATATTTTTTTTGAAGGTAAGACAGGGTTTCATGAGCCTGAGGAAACAGATTGGTTTTTGTAGGGCAAATACGAACATAATCATCTTCAAAACTAGCGGGTACAACTTCATGCGATAAACCCAGCTCAATAAATGTTTTTCTAAACCGGTTTTTTCGTAAGTACTGCTTATCAATATTCCCAAGATGGTATTCTGCCCATAAAGCATGATTATTTCGGGTATACGTTTCAATAAAAATATCAGCAGAGTGCAGGCCCAACTCTTTTAAGGCATAGGTATGGTAAAGCTCATGAAGTGTTTCCTCCGCATTTTTATCAAAGTCCCAAATAGTATGATCCAAATCAAAGAAAATATGCCGGATTTTCTCCTTCATAAAATGGTTAGTTTAATCCGCCATGCTTAATCCATCAAACACCTCAGTTGCAGGTAACTTAAGCCCATCAATAATGTTAAAATCATTCACGGAGAACCACCCAAAACCACCACCTTTTCTTCTTACTTGTACCCATTTTTTATTATCTGTTTTTACAAGTAGTATTTTTTCACCTAGTTTTAGTTTAATTATATTATCTGACTTTTTCACCCTATTTTCCGGATATTTTACCAAATTCAATTCATGTAAAACTGTAACCTTACTAACATTCCCTTCACCATCCATAGCATAATACTTTTTAAAAATTCTTTGAAGTTTGTTCATTGAATTAAGAAAATAAACATCATCAAACCACCAGGTGTGCAATATGCTTCCCCTTGTCTTAGTTGTTAGTTTTCCAGTACCATTTATTTGCATTTCGTTAACTACACCCTCTATTTGCCCTATTTCATATATTTTTTTACCGTCGTAACCCAAAAATAGTGTACTGTAATCTTCGCTGGGGCCAATGTTCTGAAGCGCAACTTGCTTAAAGTTGTCTTTTTTGTTTATATCCACGATGGTAATCATGTCCTCCATATTATCCGTTTCCCCATTATAGATGGTTTGATTTATTTTTAATGTAAAGAGCCCTTCCTCATTTCTAACATCAATATAGATAGTGTCTTTTATGCCATCGCCATTTAAATCAGCCATTTTGGATTTTTTCTGGGCATAACCCTGATAAGCAAGCGCCATAATTGCGTATACCCCTAAAAAAAGTGACGTAGCCTTAAACATAGTTTTATTTCAGCTTATTTTCATCTTGCTTCCGTTTTCTCCAAACGTCCATAGAAACCACGTCACCTGTAACCTCATCCATAATTTTTATATCAGCTGTATTTGGGTTAACATAAAATAGGTAATAAGTCTCAAAACGAGCATCGCCATTATACCCCACACTTACCTTATAATAATCCGGCTCATTTGCGGTGGGTTTATCAAGCATCGAAGCAACACCTTTTTTACCCTTACTCAACGAATCAATATATTTTTCTGTCTTCTGATACTCTGGCAACTTAGCCAATATATCCAAAATCTTCTCTTCAGTCTCTTTATCGCTATCAACATGGGCAGCTTTCCTGTCAGGCTTTTCCGAATCATCAGAATCAAGTGTTTCAATCGTATCAATTGCTGCAGAACTACTATTAATCCCCTTTTCAGTCTGTTGACAGGCGATAAAGAAAAGTGCTAACCCAAGCAAAAGACTGATTTTTTTAATCATAAAATTTATTCTTTAAGGCCATAGGCCAGATCGCCCGCATCGCCTAAACCAGGCACAATATAGGCCTTGGTAGTCATTTCTTCATCTATGGCACCGAGCCATAATTGCGCTTTAGGCAAATTAGCTTTTACATGGGCTACTCCATCTGTATTGGCTATAACAGACACAATGTGTAGTTGCTTTATCTTGTATTTAGCCAGCAATTCTTTACAGCACAACACCATGCTCATACCGGTAGCCAGCATTGGATCGGCTATAATAACCACTTTATCGTTCAGGTCTGGAGCCGAAATATATTCCATTTTAATTTCAAAATCATCACCTTTTTGAGTTTTACGATAAGCGGCAATAAAAGCAGAATCAGCACGGTCAAAATAATTGAGCAAGCCTTGGTGAAGTGGTAAACCCGCCCGGAGAATAGTTGCAACTACAGGTTGATGCTCTAAAATTGGTACCGCGGCAGTACCCAGAGAGGTTTCAAACTCGGTTTCTACATAATCAAGCGTTTTGCTGATCTCGTAGGCGAAGATTTCACCCAGCCGCTCCATATTTCTGCGAAAACGCATCGAGTCCTGCTGAATCTGTGCATCGCGTAACTCGGCCATGAAGTTGTTGCCGATTGAATTGATTTGATTTAAAAGGAATGTCACCTGATAAAATTTAGAGTGCTATAGATACTAAAGGTTATTAAGATCTTCCAAATCTACAAGAATAACCCACATTTGAGATCCTTGTTTTTGCCTTAATCAATTTATGCCTGGATGCAGATCCTCTGATGATCTTCAGCCGCCAATCTGTTTTATTTTATATCCTTCGGTTTGTAGTAAGTTGATTATTTTTTCTCTAAAATCTCCCTGAATAATTATTTCACCTCCTTTAACTGCACCCCCTACCCCACATTTTTGCTTTAATTTCTTTCCTAAAATCTCAAGGTCTTCCGGCTTTCCAATAAATCCGGTAATCAGTGTCACAGCCTTCCCGCCCCTTTGTTTTTTATCCAGTTGAATGCGTAAGTCTTGCTGATCAGCAGGTAAAGTTTCGAACTCTGGATGCTCATCGTAATTATAAGAATATCCGGGATCTGTAGAATAGACAACTCCGCTAATATTTTTATTTTTTTTTGACATTTTTTAGATCACTATAGTAATGAATAAGTTTTAGGGGTTAAAAATACTTATTCCCCTTCTATTTCTGATAGCCAGTGCAGAAGCGAAATTTTATTCTTCCTTGATATTGATTTAGTCCTAAAAATTTTGCATTTTTGCCAGCGCAAAAGTGGATTGATTTGCGTTGATTGCAACCACGTAAAAAAAAGTGCTAAAAACAATACTGATTTTTACTTATCAATCTTTCTGTACTCCCACTCTTGCATAATTAAATTAATATAATTTGTAATTTCATTTTTTGTTATGCCCTATTTATTTACATCAGAATCGGTATCAGAAGGACACCCGGATAAAGTTGCCGATCAAATATCCGATGCACTCATTGATAATTTTTTAGCTTGGGATAAGGATTCTAAAGTAGCTTGTGAGACATTGGTTACAACCGGGCAAGTGGTTTTAGCAGGCGAGGTAAAATCTAAGACTTACCTTGATGTTCAAAAAATTGCCAGAGAAGTTATCAGAAAAATTGGATACACCAAGTCTGAATACATGTTTGAGGCTGACTCTTGCGGAATTTTTTCAGCTATTCACGAACAATCTGCTGATATTAATCAAGGTGTAGATCGTAAAGAAAAACAAGAGCAGGGCGCTGGTGACCAAGGAATGATGTTTGGTTATGCTACTGTAGAGACTTCAAACTATATGCCTTTAGCATTAGACTTGGCTCATAAAATCCTGATCGAATTGGCGGCACTTCGTAGAGAAAATAAAGCCATTACGTATTTACGTCCTGATGCAAAATCGCAGGTAACTATTGAGTACGCTGATGATCATCGGCCGGTACGAATAGATTCTATTGTGGTTTCCACACAGCACGATGATTTTGATACAGAAGAAAAAATGCAGCAAAAAATCCAAAAGGATATTATTGACATTCTAATTCCGAGGGTAAAAGCACAACTTAAACCGGAATTGCAGAATCTGTTTAATAACAGTATTAAATATCACATTAATCCTACCGGGAAGTTTGTGATTGGCGGGCCACATGGCGATACCGGCCTTACTGGACGCAAAATTATTGTGGATACGTATGGCGGCAAAGGAGCTCATGGCGGAGGCGCATTTTCCGGAAAAGACCCATCTAAAGTAGACCGCTCTGCGGCCTATGCCACCCGTCATATTGCTAAAAACCTGGTTGCGGCAGGTGTTTGCGACGAAGTTTTAGTGCAGGTTTCGTACGCTATTGGTGTTAAGGACCCAATGGGGATTTATGTTAATACGTACGGATCTTCTAAAGTTGGGCTTAATGACGGCGAGATTGCTCAGAAGGTAGGTGAAATCTTCGATATGACTCCTTATGGAATTGAGGCTCGTTTGAAACTTCGCAATCCTATTTATTCTGAAACTGCTGCTTATGGCCATATGGGACGTGAAAGCGTTGTAGTGAAGAAAGAGTTTGAAGGAACGAATGGTGAGAGGAAACAGGTGGAAGTTGAATTATTTACCTGGGAAAAGTTAGATCATGTAAATAAGGTAAAAACTGCTTTCGGAATCTAATAACTCTTTTAGGAAAATTTTAAAGCCTTCTGAAATAACAGAAGGCTTTTTTTATGACATTATCTATCTACTTTTAGAAGTAACAAACTTTTTGTTTCTCCCTATCTATATTAAAGTTGTACTAATACTTGATAAATTGATATTAAATATCATATAGAATACATTAGACCCCCTAATTATATGGCCAATATATATTTTGTTTTACTTCCTCAAGTACACGTTCTTGATTTTGCAGGTCCGGCACATGTATTTTACGAAGCAAATTTACTTCGTTATGCTTACACACTTAAAT